>DASRSQ010000276.1:0-3172 GCA_035656475.1 Gemmataceae bacterium
CGCCTGCATTGGCCACGCGTATCACTGAATTTGCAAAACTATTGTACGCCTCAATCCCTTGACATTGATGTGTTTTTCCGCGACGATACCCGTGTAAATCCCGCCTCGCACCGAATCGATTGCATCCACCTGCCGGCCGATTTCCCAGGAGCAGCCGATGTTCCGCTCGTACCTGGTTCGTGCAGTTTTCGCGATCCTTCTCGCCGCGCCCGCTTCGCTTTTGGCGCAGGAATCCAAGACCGGCGCCTTCGCCAAGGCCGAGCCGCCGAAGGCTGCGCTGACCAAGCTCGCCGTCCATCCCGCCAAAATCGAGCTGACCGGCCCGCGCGATGAGCAACGCATTGGCATCGTCGGCGAATACGCCGATGGCCGCACGTGGGAATTGACGCCGACGGCGAAATACAAAAGCGCGAATCCGAGGATTGCCGACGTTGATGCCAACGGCATCGTGCGACCGATCGCCGACGGCGAAACCAGCATCGAGATCCAGGCCGGCGCGCTCAGACAGACGATTCCGGTCAAAGTGACGAAGGCGGCCGCCGACGAGCTGGTCGCCTTCACGCGCGAGATCTTGCCGATCCTGACCCGCGCTGGTTGTAACCAGGGCGCGTGCCATGGCGCTCAGCACGGCCGCGGCGGGTTTCGGCTCAGCCTGCTCGGCTTCGATCCGCTCTTCGATCACGCCCAGATCGTGCAGAGTGCCGAGGGGCGGCGCGTCGTCCTCAGCGATCCGGAACGCAGCATTTTGCTCATGAAACCGGCCCTCGCCATGGAGCACGGCGGCGGCGAGCGCTTCAAGATCAATAGCCGAGAATACACCTACCTCAAACGCTGGCTCGAAGACGGCGCACCGGAGCCAAGCGCGAAGGATCCCGAGGTGACGTCGATCGAGGTCTGGCCCGCCCGGCGCATCATGGTCCCCGGCGAGACGCAGCAGCTCATCGTCAAGGCGACCTGGAAGGACGGCAAGACTGAGGACGTCACCGCGACCGCTCAGTTCGACACGCTTAACGACGGCGTTGCCAAGGTAACGCCCGCCGGCCTCGTCACCGCCAACGGCCGCGGCGAGACACACATCATGGTTCGCTTCTGCGGCCAGGCAACTGTCGCCCAGGTGACGCTGCCTTATGCCAAGTTGGACAAGTATCCGGACGTTGCGAAGAACAACTTCATCGACGAGAAGCTGATCGCCAAGTGGAAGGACCTCGGCTTGACGCCTTCGCCGCTCTGCAACGACGAGGATTTCTTCCGCCGCATCCATCTCGACGCGATCGGCACTTTGCCGACGCCTGCGGAGATCAAGGCGTTCATGGCGGACAAGTCGCCCGACAAGCGAGCGAAGGCGATCGACAAGGTGCTCGACCGGCCGGAGTTCGTCGACTTCTGGGCCCTCAAGTGGGGCGACCTCCTCCGCATCAATCGCGATTCGATGAACGAGCGCGGCATGTGGAGCTTCCACAACTGGGTCCGCGGCCAGCTCCGCGATGGCAAGGGCGTCGACGAGATGGTGCGCGACATCATCACCGCCGAGGGGAGCACCTACACCGAAGGCCCCGCGAATTTCTTCATCACTTCGACCAGTCCCGCCGACTGGGCCGAGACCACCTCGCAGCTCTTCCTCGGCGTCCGCATCGGTTGCGCCAAGTGCCATCATCATCCGTTCGAGAAGTGGAGCCAGGACGACTACTACAGCATGACTGCGTTCTTCGTTCGGCTCGGCACCAAGAACAGCCAGGAGTTCGGCATCTTCGGCCGCGAGCGCGTCGTCTACCTCAAGTCAGCCGGCGAGCAGACGCACCCGCGCAAAGGCGGCGTCGTCAAGTCGCGGCCGCTCGATGGCGACGAGATGAACGATCCGATCGACCGCCGCGTCAAGCTGGCCGAGTGGATGACGTCGCCGAAGAATCCGTTCTTCGCGAAGAACATCGTCAATCGCTTCTGGGGCTACATGATGGGCCGCGGCCTGGTCGAGCCGCTCGACGATGTGCGTGCGACCAACCCCGCGAGCAATCCGGAGCTGCTCGACGAGCTGGCCGCCGACTTCGTCCAGCACAAGTACGATCTCAAGCATCTGCTGCGCACGGTCATGAATTCGCGCGCGTATCAGCTCAGTTCCATCAAGATCCCCGCCAACGAAGCCGACGCGTCGAACGTGCATTACACGCGCTTCACGGTGCGCCGCCTGACCGCGGAGCAGTTGGCCGACGCCCTCGATTATGCCACGGGCACGCAGGAGAAGTACGCGGGCTTGCCGTTGGGAACGCGAGCGATCCAGTTACCCGATTCGCGCGTGAAGTCTTATCTGCTCGACGTCTTCGGCCGGCCGCCGCGTCAGGTGACGTGCGAATGCGAGCGCGTGACGCAGCCGAACATCGCGCAGGCGTTGCATCTCCTGAATGGTGACGCGCTCGGCAAGAAGATCGCGACGCCGACGGGGCGCATCGACACGTTGCTGAAGGCGAAGAAATCGCACGAGCAGATCGTGGAGGAGCTGTACCTGGTGACGCTGTCGCGCGTGCCAAACGCGGACGAGATCGATCGCGCGAATCGCTGGATCCGCGAGGCGGCAACGCCGCGCGAGGGGCTGCAGGATTTGCTGTGGGTACTGCTGAATTCACGCGAGTTCACGTTCAATCATTGAGCCAATCTACTTTCCCAAGACTACCTCATTGAAAGGCATTCACGCAATGACGATCATGAAGCGGCTGGCGCCGCTAGCCATCGCGTCGCTTGCACTGCTTGTGGCCGTGTCGCACGGCACGGGACAGCCGGCCAAGCAAGAAGGCAAGAAGCAGCCGAATCCGTTGCAAGCGCTCAAGGACGCGTTTGCGAAGGGCGTCACAACCACGCCAATCGAGGTGAAGGATTTGCCGAAGGAGATCAGCGAGGGCGCCGCGAAGGCTCGGCCTGGCGCCTCCGTCAAGAAGGCGCAGAAGGTCGAAATCAAGCACACGATGAAGTATGTCGCCTTCGACAAGCCGCGCGTGCAATCGTACAAGGCGATCCTGGTCAACGACGGCAAAAGGGTCGCAGTCCAGATCGCTCCCGATGGCAAGAAGCAGGGCGCCCGGCCCGTTGCCGAAGCCAAGGCCGATCCCGCCAAGAAAGCCGTCAAGGAGATTGACATCCCGGCAAAGGCTGCCAAGGCGGTCAAGGCAATCAAGCAGCTCTA
>DASRSQ010000277.1:0-3115 GCA_035656475.1 Gemmataceae bacterium
AGTTGAAAATCGCGGCCGAGACGATGATGCGTTTGTCGGTGAAGTGTTGATAGCAGGCGACGACGCGGCCGCGGTAGGCGTCGATGCCGATGTAGTCGCCGAAGAAGGATCCCTTCCGGCACTCGAAGTCGGGCTGATCGATCTTGTGGTTGACGAAGGTCTTGCCCCCGTCAACGCTGCGAGCGAGCGTGACGCCGGTCTGTGTCCCTTCGGTGTCACGGCGATCGAAGAAGACGATATTGACCGAGCCATCGGCGGGATCGACGGCCATCCAGGTGAAGAATTGCTCCTTGCCGTTTTTGACCGGATCGTCGTTGACGCGCCACGGCTTCGTCCAGGTTTCGCCGCCGTCGCTGGAGCTCATGACGAAAATATCGGGATCGCCATTGCGCAGGTCGGCCCAGTTGACGTGGATCGTGCCGCGATGCTTGCCAGTGCTGAGATCGACGCCCATCGATGGCAGCCCGTTGCAGCGAAACAGCCCCTTGATGGCGAAATCCCACGCGCCTGGCGTATCGGTGAGCACTTTCTCCGCGCCGAAGGTGTAGCCGCCGTTGCTCGATTTGACGAAGGTCAAACCCTTGGGCCCCGCCCACGCCGCATAGACTTCGCCCTTCGGCCCGACCGCCGGCACCGCCCCCATCACTGTCTTGCTCGAATCGACACAGTCTCCCGGCGTCTCCGAAATGCGGTGCGGCACCGAGAACGTTTTGCCCTGATCCTTCGACCGCGACACATAGACATGCGTCTTGTGCTCCGGCTTCTTGCTGCCGTACTCGTCGAACTGCGTCCAGGTAACGTAGATATTTCCCTTGTGAGGCGAATCCTTGTTCGTGTCCGCCTTGATCCACGGCTTGTCCTCGTACGGATGCACCGTGTTGACATGATCAATGACCGCGACCGAATCGTTCCACGTCAGCCCATCGCGCGAGGTGGCAACCCAGATACCATTGGCGGCACGATTCGGCCGCACGGTGCGAATGCCGAGAAACGAGATGTAGGTGCGTACCGCCAGTCCGTCGGCGGTGAAAGTGACCGCATCGTCCCCCTGAATGCGCTGGTGCGGATTGGCGAGCGCCGACGTCTTCCACGACTTGCCCGCATCGGTCGACACGTACGAGTGATTGCTGCCCGGTGCTCCCTTGGTACCGGACTGCTGCATGACGGCAACAATGTGATCCGGATTGGTCGGATCGATGGCGACAGAGACCTCGACCGGGCCGCGCGCGTCGGGATCGCTGACGCGGACCACCTGATGCGCCGTCTTCGCGCGCTCGTTTGCCTTTTCCTGGTTGAAGGCAAGGTTAGTACTGGCTGCCAGGAAGATGGCGGCCATCGCAAGGAGGCATCCGAGAAAGCGTGAGCCCATTCCAAACCCTCGCGGAAGGCCGTTATCGACAGTCACGTAGCAGGTCATGCAGTTGCATCTGGCTGCAAGTTGTGTTCGCGTGTCCGGCGAAGAGCGATTTGCCGTCGGGAGAGAACGCCAGCGATGTCACCTGGCTCTCGACCTCGAAGCACGCCTTCTCGTGGCCTTTGCTGTCCCAGATACGGAGGGTGTTGTCCTCGCTACCCGAGACCAGCAGGTTGCCATCGGGGCTGAAGGCGAGCGCGGTAGCGGGGGCGTCGTGGCCGATCAGCTCTTGCGAGAGCTGCTTGAGGTGGACGTCCCACAGGCAGATCGAATGATCGAGCGTCGTGGTCGCGAGGATGTCGCCGGAGGGATGGACGGCAAGGGCGGTGGCGCCTTCGACGAAGGTCGAGATCTCGGCTTTTTCGCCGATGTCCCAGATGCTGACGGCTCCGTTGTTCCCGCCGGTCTCCATCCAGTCGATGCCGGCGATGGCGAGGCGCTTGCTGTCGGGCAGGAAGGCGAGGGCCTGGATGGCGCAGCCATTGTTGGCGTCGGGAATGAGCAGGATCGGTTCGCCGTCGGCAACGCGCCAGACCCAGACGGTGTCGCCATGCGTGCTTGCGGACGCGAGCAGGTTCGAGTCGGGGCTGAAGGCGAGGATGGTGATCGGATCGTCCGGGCCGTCCCAGTCGGCGAGCGGTTTGCCGGTGTGATCCCAGATGCGAACCTTGCTGCCGGCGGCGCCGGCGATCCATTTGCCATCGGGGCTGTAGGCGAGAGCGTGAATCGTTTCGGGCGTGTTGACGTTTAGCACCTGCTGGCGCGTGTTCGTGTTCCAGATGCGCATTGCGCCGCCGCCGGCGTTCGTCAGCAGATGGATGCCATCGCGATGAGCGGAGACGCTGGTCTTGGCAAGCGGCCGCGGGCCGATGTCGGCGTACGGCTGGCCGGTGACCGGGTTCCACACGTGGATGATGCGATCGCCGTTGGCGGCGAGATACTTGTCGTCGGGACTGAACGCGAGCGTGCGGATCTCGGCCTGCGGAACTTTAAGCTTGTGGATCGTCTTCTTTGAGTCGAAATCCCACACATGAATCGTGCTGTTCGAGTCAGCACAGGCAAGCCAGCGGCCATCGCCGCTGAAGGCGGCGGCGTTTACCTGGATGGCGTGCGTGTTGAGAATGAAAACGGGCTGCAGCGTGGCGGCGTCCCAGACGCGGGCGGTGGTGTCCCAGCCGGCGGAGACAAGGAACTTGCCGTTGGGATGCCAGGCGAGCGCGGGAATGCGGTCGGTGTGGCCGGAGAGGCAACCGATGTACTTGCCGTTGGTCAGGTCCCACAGGCTGACGGTCTTGTCCTCGCTGGCGGCGGCGAGCTTCTTGCCATCGGGGCTGATGGCGAGAGCACTGATCGGTTTCTTGTGGAACGTGAGGCCCTTGTCGAAGACGGGGTAATGTCCCGGTGCGTCCCAGTAGCCGATGCCGCCGTCGTCGTGGCCGGTGGCGATGAAGCTGGCGTCAGGGTTGAACTCGAGGGCGGTGACCCAGCACGGTTGATTGATCGAAGTCAGCAGCACGCCGGAGGACGCGTCCCAGATGGTGAGATCGTCGCTGGCCGAGGCGAGCACGCGGGCATCGTGGCTGAACGCCCAGAGCGTTTCCATGTCGCTCAGGCTGGACCAGGCGAGCTGCTGGCCGGTGACGGGGTTCCACTTGCGTAGGATGCCATGCTCTTCGACCGAGTAGAGCCAGCCGTCCTTGC
>DASRSQ010000278.1:0-10190 GCA_035656475.1 Gemmataceae bacterium
GATCCCAAAGGCCAGTTCCAAAAATTCGCAACCCCAAATCTAAGCGTGGACAGGACACTAAATCAGCGTGCGCAATTGCGCACGAATATTTAGACTGGTTTGTTGCGCTCAGGCCATCGCCGGTTCCCTGGCTTCCCGCACCACGAAGCGTTTCTCGAGGCGATCGAGGATCTTCACGATTCCACCGTACTCCAGCTCGCTATACGACAGCATCGCCGGTCCGGAAAAGCCCTGTCGGCGAATTTCCATGGCCTTCTCGGCTGCCCGGGCGCGAACCGTGTCCCAGAACGGATGTTCGAACAGGTCCATCGGCTCGGTCAGTTTGCCGTCCTTGACGCAGAACCCGAGGCAACTGACGATGGGTGGTCCGTCAAAGTAGCTGCAGCCGGTGTTGCGTTTTACTGGCATCAACGGCCCGATGTGGCTGCCACGCATGAACCCGCCGACGTAGTGGGCGATGTGGTAGGGCGCCAGGATCTCGCCGGTCGCCGGGAAGTTTTTCTGCACGCGCACGAGCATCACCGGATCGTCTTTGCCGGTGTACTTGCCGGCGATGTTGTGCAGCCGTTGCGTGCTGACGGCGGCGGCCTGATCGTTGTCGTGCCGGCTGAAGATCGATTCGACGACGAACCGGTCGTTGTCGCGCAGCAGGGCCGCGATGTCGTAAAGATCTTCCGGCGCGTTCAACTCGATCACGCGCTCGCCTTCGGTGTAGTTCACGTCCATGATGCGGAAGCGGTAGCCCTTGGTGATCTCCGGACTCAACAGCAATCCCGCCGTGTTCATCGGATCGGCAAACGCCAGATAGAGCGGCAGGTTGTACGCGCCGGGCTCCGTCTTGTCGGCCGCGAACATGAGGAACGGCTCGTTGGGACGCGCATCGATCTGCATCTCGGCGACGGCCGGGCCCATGCCCTTGACGTTGCCGCTGAAGGCATCGACGAGTAGGTCCTGGCCGGCGCCGTAGAGGCCTTGATCCTGTGCCGTCTTGGTGCCGGTGCGAAACGCGGTCCATGCGAGGTGGTGGATGTCCTCGTCGCCCACGCCTTTGTTGTGGACCATGAGGATGGCGATGTCGTCACCGGTGGCGCCGATGAAGTAGTCGCTGATCATCCCGCCCCGTTCCTGGACGATCACATCGTCCACGGCTCGCATCAGCGCCCTGCTCGGGGCGACATGGCCACCGATGCTGCCGATATCTGCTTTGATAATGCTCAATGTCGTGTTCATGTTCTCTCCTTTTCGTCCAACGCAAACATTGCGTGGGTTCAGCATTTTGGTAGCCACCTCGTTGGCGGGGACGCCGTCTCCAGGCGTGATGCGAATGCGAGGGAAGATCGCAGGAAAAACGAAACTCGCGCCGGGGGTGACGATGCAATCGCGATGCCGCGGCGCACCGTGCCGTTTGCCTGCGCAGCGTCAAGGACCCGGTATTGCCGAATAAACTGAGCTTTTTCTGCAATGGATGAGAGCGTGCGCGTGCGCGCAGCGGTGATTTCGAGCAAGCGTGATGTGCGTTATTGGCTCAGTTAACGGTCGGATATGCTCCTGACGGAGATGCAAGTCGGTCTGACACATCCTTCCGATCTATGCCCGACAGCGTTCCTGATCCGCACTTCCTCCTTCTCTGACGGTTACAGCAACCAACCTCACGATAAGTGAGGTGAATGTCTTGAGCTTGCAAACAAGAGGCTTGGCACGCGCTTGCGTTTGCTCATCTCGGTAAGACGCTAGACCAGCCCCCTGGTGATGACATGAAAAATCGAACATCCGTCGGCCGCGCGCCTTCCGGGCCCTCTTGCCGGGTGATTGGGATCGTGACGTAAAGGAAGCCGAGGATGGGGACACCTTGCACGAGGGGACGATCTATATCGCCCCGCCGGACCATCATGTGTGGGTCAATGTGGATCGGACGCGAACGAAAAGCATTTGTTTCCAGCCTGTCAGGGCAAAGGCCGCCGCGCCGCAAACACCGCGCGCAGCATCCGCACACCTGAGGACAGGATCGCACGCCTTTATCGTGGGGGATACTCCAAAACCTCGCTTTTTCCAGCGGCATGACCTTTGCAAAAAGGCGTCGCATCGGGTGATTCACACAACGTTCAAAGGAGTCTGATCATGGCCACCGCAACTATTGCCAAGAAACCGGAGAACAAAGAGGCGAAGCTCGCCGGCCAGGAAATGCAACAGGCCGAAGATCGTCCGTTCTTCCTGAGCCGCATGCGCGATGAATTCGATCGGCTGTTCCACCAGTTTACGCGCAACTGGCCGGCTTTCTGGGAATTCGGGGGCAACAACTGGCGCTGGGGCGTCGAACTGCAGGAGAAGGACGACGCGCTCGTCGTCATCGCCGAGGCCCCCGGCTTCGATGCGAATGAATTCGACATTCAGGTTCAAGATCATCGCCTGGTCATGAAGGCCAAGCACAAGGTCGAAAAGAAGGAGAAGGATGCACAGCGAATCGAAGAGCACGAGTCCTATCAGTCGATTACGCTGCCTTGCGACATCGACAAGGACAAGGTCCAGGCGACCTATCGTAACGGCGTTCTGACCGTCACGATGCCCAAGACGGCCGAAGCGAAGGGCAAGAAAATTGCCGTCCAGGGAGCTTGAAACGTCCAGAATGACTTCTCGATTTCGTAGTGTGGGCTTGGCCCGTTCCTGCCCAAAAGACGGGCTAAAGCCGTCCTTGAAAACTCCTCAAAAATGCTCGACCTCAGTGCAATGGTGGCGTTTGTCGAGCGAAGCACGCGCTCATCGAACGCCACTATGTTTGCAATCTTTGATGGTTCCGGATTTATCGGCTGCAAATCGCCCGGGGGGATGAGACACGCGATTCCTGAATCGCCCGGTCTCTCGCTCCCGGGGGGCACGTAGCGGCCTGACAAGCTAACGCGAGGAAGCGATCATGTCTCCACAACATTGGTTCAAGCAGCTGATCACGCGGATCCAGCCGGCGCGCAGGCACGTCCATGGCAAGCGAGCAAGGAAGGACGCCGCTCAGCTTTTTGTCGAAGCGCTCGAGGATCGGTCGACGCCATCGGCCACGTGGACGAACGCGACCCACGACGGCAAGGCGAGCACCCCTGGTAACTGGAGTGAGAACCCGGTCGGCAACACCATCGTGTTTGATGGAACCAGCAACACGGCGATAACCATCGACATTTCGGTAAGTGTGGCCGCCGTTCAAATCAATGCCGGGTACACCAGCACGATCACCTTGCAGAGCGGCAAAAGCCTGACGGTCACGGGCAGCATCACACAGTCGAGCGCAGCCACCTCGGACCTGAGCGCAGGAAGTTCCGTCTCGGTTGGCGGTAACCTGACGGTCAGTGCCGGCACGCTCAAGGCCCCCGGATCCACCTTTACGGTAGGCGGCGACTGGACGGTGGCGAACGCCGCGACTTTTGACAACAACGGCGGTATGGTCGAGTTCACCAAGTCAAGCGGCACCCAGACGCTGGACTCAGGCGCCTCCGACACCAGTGACGCCAGTCATGACTTCCATGACCTCACCCATACCGGCGGCGCCTCCCTGCAACTGGGGGATCCTCTCCTTGTCACCAATAATTTGAGCAGCTCTGCGGGGTCATTCGATCTGGCCGGCAACGACGTTTTGGTCCAGGGCTCGGCAAACTTCGACGATGCCAACATCAACGACACGGTTGGCGGCGCCAAACTGATGGGCGAGCAGAATATCGGCCTGGGGACTGGAACCGTCAATGCCGTGCTGGCCGACGGCCCTGTCGCCGCGGGGATACATAATCCCGGCGCCAGCATTTACAAGAACGGCAGCGGCACGGTCACCTTGACCGCCGCCAACACGCTCACGGGCGTGACGGTGATTACCGGTGGCACCCTGAGCATCAGCGACGACAACAACCTCGGCGGAACCACGAAGCTCGGACCCAACTCGATCCAGTTTCAAGGTACTACCGGCATCCTGCAGACCACGGGCACGCCCACCATCAACTCGAGCCGCGGCATGGTACTGGTAGAGGACGGCCACACTACCGGTTCGGGCACAATCGACGTGAGCAGCGGCACGCTGACCTACGACGGCGTCATCAAGGATATCTATAGCGGCCTCGCCACTGGCAATCTGATCAAGATCGGCGCGGGCACACTCTCCCTCGGCGGCTCCAGCACCTACTCGGGCACAACCTCGATCAAGGCCGGCACCCTGAGCGCCGGGAATATCGTGGTGAGCGGCGGGAGCAGCAATCTGGGCAACGCAACCTCCGCCGTCGTTCTGGGCGGCACCAGCACCACGGGCACGCTGTCTTACACAGGAGGCACCGCCAGCTACATACGCGGCTTCACGGTCAACGCCGGCGGCGGCGAAATTGACGTCACCACCGGAGGCCACGTGCTCACCATCGGCACCGGCGGCATCAGCACCGCTGGCACCTTGACCGTTGGCGGCGCCGGCGACACCACCATCTCCAGCGTGATCGGCTCAGGGGCCGGCGGCCTCACCAAGACCGGGACCGGCACGCTGACGCTGAGCAACAACAGCAACACCTATTCTGGGCCAACATTCGTCAGCCAGGGTACTCTGGCGGACGGCATCGCCAACGCGCTGCCCGTCACCACGGCCCTGACGGTCAACGGCACCGGCACCTTCGATTTGGCGAGCTTCGCCCAGCAGGTCGGGAGCCTGTCCGACGGCAGCGTCAGCACCGGAACCGTGACCGACAGCGCGGGCGCCGCCACGTTCACGGACAACGATGCCGGCACGCACATCTTTTCCGGTCTCATCACGGGAAGTTTGGCGTTTACCTTCTCCGGGTCCGGCCGACTCACGCTGAGCAACGCCAGCAACAGTTACAGCGGTCAGACCAAAGTTTTGGCCGGCACCCTGGTCGTGGGCGCGGATGCGCCTTCCGGCGGGGACGGCGCCTTGGGCCACACGACCACCGCGGTGCTCGTGGGAGACACGACCGGCACGAAGGCGGCGAGCCTGCTGATCGGCGGCGCTTTCACCGTTTATCGTGATGTTACCGTCCAGACGGGCAGTAGCGGCGCCAAGACGCTGGGCGGCAGCACAGCCAATGCGTCCGTCTTCGACGGCCTGGTCACCTTGAACGATCCGGTGACGCTGACGGCTGAACCCAGCGACACCGTCACGTTCAGCGGCAAGCTGACGGGTTCGGGCGGCATCACCAAGATCGGCAATGGCACGGTCGTCCTGGGCAACAACACCGACGATAATGCCGGCACCACCACCGTCACCGGTGGCACGCTCCAGCTCGGCGCCAGCGATGTCCTGCCGGATACCACCGGCGTGACCATCAACGGCGGGGCCACGCTCGACCTCGCCAGCTTTAGCGATACGGTCAACGCGGTGCACCTGGTCCTTGGCAATATCAGTGACACTGTTACCGGCGGCACGCTGACCAGCACGACCACCTTCGACGTGCGAAGCGGATCGGTCAGCGCGGTTCTGGACGGCACCGCGGGGTTGACCAAGACCACATCCAATCCCGTGACATTGTCGGCCGCAAACCTCTACTCGGGGACCACCACGATTTCGGACGGCACCTTGCTGATCGGCGCCGCCAACGCACTGCCCATCGGCACGACATTAAATGTCAACAGCACCCTCGACCTGAACGGCAACAGCCAGGAAGTGGCCCAAATCACCAGTTCGCTGGGCACGGGCACCGTGACCGACAACGGCGCGGCCGCTACCTTCACCGTCAACAACGCCGGCCTTGACAGCTACAACGGCACCATCACCGGCACCAACTTGTCGCTGAGCAAGAGCGGCGGGGGCACGCTGACCCTCACCAAGGCCAACACCTATGGCGGCACCACCACCATCAGCGCCGGCACCGTGGCGGCTGGCCATTCCAATGCCCTGCCCAGCACCACGAGCCTGGCGGTCGACGGCACTTTTGACCTGAACGGCTTCGGTCAGCAGGTCGCCAGCGTGACCAGTGCGGGCGCGGGAATTGTGACCAACAGCGGCCTGGCAGCGACTTTCACCATCAATAACGCCGCTCCGGATAGCTACGCCGGCACCATCGCTGGCAATCTGACACTGGCCAAATCTGGCGTCGGCCTGCTCACGTTGACTCAGACCAACAGCTACACAGGGGCCACCACCATCAGCGCCGGTACGCTGGCGAATGGCAGTGGCAGTGCCAACGTCCTGCCCACCACCACGGCGCTGACCGTGAGCGGCACGGGCACGTTCGATCTCGCAGGCTTCGCCCAGCAGGTCAGCAGCCTGTCGGACGGCGGTGTCAGCACTGGCATCGTAACCGATAGCGGCCTGGCAGCGACTTTCACCGTCAACGACGCCGGCCCACACACCTATTCCGGCACCCTCGCCGGCACCCTGGCGCTGACCAAGCTCGGGGCGGGCACGCTGACGCTGAGCAACGTCGCCAACAGCTATACGGGCCCCACCCAGATCAGTGCAGGCACCTTGAGTGTTCCGAAGCTCGCCAACGCCGGCAGTAACAGCTCCATCGGGGCCGGCAGCACGATCCAGCTGGGCAACGGCACGGCAGCAACGCTCTCCTACACCGGTTTCAGCGATTCGACCGACCGCGGCATCGCCATCATGGGGACAGGCGGCACCATTCAAAACAAGGGCACCGGTACGCTGACGTTTACCGGCCCCATCGACAACCAAGGCAACCCGTTGACCTTTGACACGAATTCGAGTGACATCACCGAGTCGGCCGCGGGCGTCATCCAGAGCGCTGGCACCTTGACCAAGATCGGCACGGGCACGCTGAGGCTCAACGGCGCCAACACCTATGGCGGCGCCACCTCGATCAACGCCGGCATTCTGCAACTCGGAGTCACGGGCTCGATCACCAGCAGCGTCGCCGTGGCCGCGACTGGCACGCTCACCGGCACTGGGACAATCACCGGCACGGTCACGGTGGCCGCCGCCGGCACTGTGGCGCCAGGCATTGCCGGCGCTGGCACGCTCAACGTCGTCGGCGCCGCGACCGTGCCCACAAGCTCGACGTTCCAGGTCAGACTTGACACGACGACATCAAGCCAGCTCAGTGCCACAGGCACGGTCGATATCACCGGCAGCACCCTGGCGGGGTCGCTCGGAGTCGCGCCTGCCATCGGCACTCCGGTTACCATCATCAGCAGCAGCACCGGTGTCACCGGACGTTTCGCCACCCTACCCAATACGGGGGACACGACCATCATCGACGGCGTCGTATTCCAGATTGCCTACAACGCCAGTAATGTGACCCTGACCCGCATCGGCAATCCCGCAACCCACTTCGGCATCACAACTTCGAGCACCGCCGTCGCCGGCAACGGGTTCGCGGTCGTCGTCTCGCCCCTGGATTCCGACAACAACCCGACGGAAGGCTACATCGGCACGGTGACCCTCACCACCACCGATGCGGCCGGCACCGTCGTGCCGCTCAATCATACGTTCACCTCAGCCGATCACGGCAGCTTCTTCTTCACGGTGAAGATGTACACCGCCGGGGTTCAGACGCTCACCGTCTCAGGCACCGGCGGCTTGCCGTCGGCGAGCCGAACCGTGCAGGTGTCCGACACGGGAGTCGCCGCGCAGGTGCTATTCCGCCAGAATCCGACATCGGCCTTCATCTCGACGGCCATCAAGCCGGCGGTGACCGCCCTCATTGCCGACCAGTACGGCAACGCCATCAGCAGCGACAACACCGACCAGATCGCCCTGAGCCTGCTCAACAACACGACCGGCGCGACCCTGGCAGGGACCACGACTGCGAAGGTCACCAACGGTGTCGCCACGTTCAGCAATCTGACGGTCAACAAGCCCGGGACGTATCGCCTGATCTCTGCGTCGGGCGTGTTGCCGTCCGGCGTCTCAGGCGTCTTCAACATCTACGCAGCGACCCACTTCGACGTCAACCTGGGTCAAACGACGGTGGTGGCCGGCACTCCGATAACCACCGTGACCGTCACGGCACGCCAAGGCGCCGGTCTTGTCGGCTCCGCGGGTGCCGTCGATACCACCTACAACGCCACGATCCACTTCACCAGCAGCGATCCGAACGCCGTCCTGCCCGCCGATACCAACGCCTTCGTCAGCGGCGTGGCCACATTCAGTGTGGCCAACTTCAATCCCGTAACCCTGAAGAAGGCCGGCAGCCAAAGCGTCACCGTCAAGGAAGTGGCGCGCGGCATCACGGGGACCAAGAGCATCACGGTGACGCCCGCGGCCGTTGCCGGCTTCAGCTTTGGAGCGCTGGCGACGACCGCGGTCAAGGTCGGCACGCCGCAGAGCTTCGTGCTCTCGGCCGTCGACCCCTATGGCAACGTGAATCCCGCGTTCACCGGTCTGGTCACCCTCGCCGCCGGCGGTGTCGGCACCGGCACGCTGTCGCCGACAAGCCACACCTACGTGACTGCGGACAAAGGCGTGTTCACTTTCTCAGTGAACCAGCTAATTGCCGGCGCCGGTCTGCTGACCGTGACCGCGACCTCTGGCTCGATCAGCACCACGCAAAACGTCAATCGGCTCGCGGCCAGCATCACACCGACGGTCGCGGGCACCACCGCTGCCGTGCCGGGGGAGTCGATCAGCTTCACGTTCGGCGCCGTCGCAGGCACGGTCCCGACCAGCACCAAGTTCACCTATGCCATCAACTGGGGCGATGGCGTCGTACAGACATTGACCTCCCAGCCCAGCACGTTGGTTGTGGCTCATACCTACACCAAGGTGCTCACCCCCACGATCTCGCTGACCGTCACCGATCCGACCTTGAAGACCAACGCGACGACTCTGGCATTCTCGGTGGTCCCCGCCAGCTTGCAACCCGACCCGATCAGCATCGGTCAGACCGCACTGTTCGTGGGCGGCACCAACCCCGCCACGGGAGTTGTCGGCAATGACACCATCACCGTCCTGCCCAGTGGGGCCAATACCAATGTGTCTATCAATGGCTCGGCGCCTTTCGCATTCACCACGACCAGCATCACGGGACACATCTTCGTCTTCGGCCAAGGCGGCAACGACAACATCACGGTCTCCACCGCGATACCGGCCATCGTCGATGGCGGCGCCGGCAACGATGTCATCGATCTCAGCGGCAACAGCGCCAATAGCATCCTGCTGGGACAAGACGGCAATGACATTCTGACCGGCGGCACCGGCCGCAATATCCTGATCGGCGGCCTCGGTACCGATTCGCTCACCGGCGGCGCTGGCGACGACATCCTCATCGGCGGCACCACCAACTTCGATACCAACCAGGCCGCCCTCAACGCCATCATGGCCGAGTGGGCCAGTGTCAACAGCTACGCACTCCGAATCGGCCACATCTTTGGCTCGATTCCCGGCGGGCTCAACGGCAGCACGCTCTTGAACATGACCACCGTCAAGAGCGACCAGTTCATCGATTCGCTGTACGGCGAGGCCGGCCAGAATTGGTTCTGGTATACCTCAGCGGGGACCTTTGTTGACCTGTTGCAGGACTTGAGCGCTGGCCAGGTGGCGACACCTTTGCCGAAATGAAGCGGGCGTCGTTCGTGACAGGCCACAGCCTTCTGGCCCTCAAATATGGGAGTCCACGGCGGCTTCACCGCAGAATGACCGCGCAATGCAATCGGCGTGTCCACCAGGACACGCCGACGTAGTGCGGACCGTGCAATCGTCAAGATTTGCGCCGTTTGCGCCAGGCGTAACCCGCGGCCAGGCCGATGCCGGTGAGGGCGATGATCATGCTGCCCGGCTCCGGCGTCGAGGACACCGGCGGCGGTGGATCGATGATCACCGGCGGTTCACCTTGCCCATTCGGCGGGGGAGGCGGCGGATTGTTCGGCGGCGGGTTGTTCGGTCCCGGGGGTGGCGGCGGTGGCGGTGGTTTTTTCTGCGGCGGCGGCGGCGGCGGCGCGCCCCGAATGAAGAACGTCGTCAAAGTCGCTTCAAGCGTCACACGCGTCAAATCTTCGCGCAGCGCACTCCAGCCGTGCTCCAGCCGTTGCCATTGCTCCTTCGCTTCACTTGCCGACAGCTTCTGGGAGTTGACGGGCTCCTGAGCGGCGGCGGGCGCGGACGCGAGCGATGTTGTCAGCATTATCGCGATCGCGCAGGCGGGTGCGCGTAAATGTCGAAGCCATTTTCCATAGCCTTCCATGGCGGGGATCTCCGGAGGGCACTTGCCTTGGGCGAGCATCTGTTCCGATTGTTCCGTTTGTGCGGGGCATGCCGACTT
>DASRSQ010000279.1:0-2014 GCA_035656475.1 Gemmataceae bacterium
CTCAGCGCACATCCCGATACTTCGCATGGCACTGCCCGCAGGAATTGCTGAGCTTGCGCATCGACGCGTCCAGCACGCTCCGGTCGCTCGCTCTGCGCAGGCCCTTCTCCAACTCGCGGCTCGCCTCCTCCGCTTCCTGCAGCCAGCGCCCGAATTCCGCCGACGCATGGGCCGTCGAATCCAGACGGCCCGCCTCGCGAAACTGCTCGGCGACTTGCAACGCTTCGTGCGCCGGATCGACATCGGGATGGTTCGCCGGCGTCTTCCAGTTCGACGTCTGGCTGAATTTGAGATTATCAATGCGATGATCGATCTCAACCATCACCTCTGCAAGAGCCGAAACCTTCGTCGTCTCCGGAAAGTCTGAGGGCGCCGCGTCGAGCTCTTGCTTGCTGGGCCGCTTCAGATCGCCCGGCACCTTGTAGAGGCCGGTGTAGTGCGGATCGGTGCCGGCGAGCTTCATCTGGCCCAGCGCGTCGGCAATGGTGCACCGCTCATCGAGGCAAAGCGCGATCGCTGCCGCCGCCGTCGGCCCGCGATGCTTGCCATGATGGCAATGAATGTAGACGGGGCCAGGCAGATCGCGCGCCGCCTTCGCGAGTCGAAGAATGTGCGGCCGATCGATACCGTCGTAACCGACGGGGAGATGCACGTAGCGCATGCCGAATTTGTGAGCGCGCTCGACCTCGGGCTTGGTGCCATCGACGGTGATGATGGTTTTGACGCCGAGCTCTTGAAGCGAGCGAAAGCCCTCGTCGCCTTCCGGACTGCTTCCGCTGAGGAGACGCTCGTTGATGCGAATGACGTTGTGTAGGCCCTTGGCTTCGAGGCGGGTGGGCGTCTCCATTTTCCGTGGAGGCGGTTGTTGCCGGCATGATGCGAAAAGGACCGGGGCGATCAGGAGCATTCGCCATCGCGCCATGAATTACTCCAGGCCAATCGCCTTCTCAATCCACGCCCCGCCGAGCAGACGCGTGCCATCGTAGAACACCACCGCCTGCCCTGGCGTAATCGCGCTTTGCGGCTCCGCGAAATCGACACGGACCGCGCCGTCGGCGAGCGGCGTCACCGTTGCGGCAGCGGCATCATGGCGATAGCGAATCTTCGCGCGACATTCGAGCGGCGACGGGGGCGCGTCGATCAGCCAGTTGACGCGCGATGCCAGGAGCGTGCGCGACAGCAGCTCCTCGCGGTCGCCGATGACGACGTCGCGCGTCTCCGGCACGATTTCGAGCACATATCGGCGTCCCGCCGAGCCGAAGCCGAACCCCTTGCGCTGGCCGATGGTGAATTTCTCGATGCCGTCGTGGGCCGCCAGCACGTTCCCCTGGCGATCGATGATGTTGCCCGAGGTCGCCAGTTCCGGGTGACGCGTCTTGATGAACGACGCATGATCGTTGTTCGGCACAAAGCAAATCTCGACGCTGTCCGGCTTCTCGGCGACATTCAGACCTGCCTCGCGCGCGATGGCCCGCACCGCGTCCTTGGTGTAGGCGCCGATCGGGAACAGGAGACGCGCCAGCAGATTCTTGCGCAGGCCGAACAGGACGTACGACTGATCCTTGTTCGGATCGGTGCCGCGATGGACCGCCCCGTTGATCATCTGCACGTAGTGGCCGGTCGCAATGAAGTCGGCGTCGAGCTGCTTGCCGTAGGACCAGAGCTTGCCGAACTTGAGCCAGGTGTTGCAAACGACGCACGGGTTCGGCGTGCGGCCTTTCGTGTATTCGTCGACAAAATAGTCCATGATGCGGGCGAAGTCGTCCTCAAAGTCGAGCGCGTAGAACGGAATATCGAGCCGATCAGCGACGCGTCGGGCATCGCCGGCGTCAACGGCGCTGCAGCAACCCTTCTTGTGCTCACGGCTCGTGTCGCACGCGGTTTCTTCGGGCTGGTGCACGCCGGTGCGCATGAACAGACCGACCACGTCGTGGCCTTGCTTTTTCAGCAGATAGGCCGCAACGGAGCTATCGACACCGCCGCTCATGGCCAGGACGACACGCGCCGGCATGTG
>DASRSQ010000280.1:0-5382 GCA_035656475.1 Gemmataceae bacterium
TAACCGGAATCCGTGCGGTTAATTTCATGGGGTGTATCGTCTCCTTCAGAATAGGCGCGTTGAATCTCTGGGACAAAATCGATAAATCGAGTCTTTCAGCTTGCCCGCTTGATTGTAATGGTATACGCCCCAGCGTGACTAGAGGACGCATCCTTTGGCTTACTAAATAAATTTTCGTAGTACAAGCAATGGGCGGTAGCCGGATAGCCACCGCCCCTGCCTGAGTTCTCTCAGCATTGCACTCACTGTCCTGCTTCAATCCGGGGCGTAATCAGGCCGATATTGTCGACTCCCGCCTGATGACCGAAGTCGATCACCTCGGCGACCTTGGAGTAGTCAAGGTCCTTGTCGCCCTTGACGAACATCACCTTTTCCGATCGCGTCGCAAAGATTTCGGCCAGCTTCGGCTCGATCTCCGTCTTGTTGAAGGCCGTCTCGTTAATCTTATACGATGGCGCGCCCGCGCCGTTCGACAGGACCTGAACGACGATGGTGCGATCGTTCGGCTGATCCTGCGTCTTGTTTTTGGGCGGCTGCGGCACCAGTGTCTGCAGGCCCTTGGGCACAACCGGCACGATCACCATGAAGATGATCAACAGCACCAGAAGAACGTCAATCAACGGCGTGACGTTCATCTCCGACATCGACCCGCCTGCATTCCCGCCGGCACTCATTCCCATAGCAAATCTCCTTGTTCACTGCGGCTGCACTCGATCTTCGCGTGCGCCATCCTGCAAGAAACCTCGGTTGGGCCTCACTGACCCGTCATCACGTTGCCCGATTCGTCTTCGATCTTGTCGGTGAGCAGCCCAAGCTGATTCACGCCGGCAGAGCGGATGCCGTCGACAGCATCCATGACCTTGCCATAGTTGGCTCGCGCGTCGGCGCGCATGAAGACCTCTTTATTCGTCTTGTTCTCGAGCATCGCCGAGATCTTCGTGCCCAGATCGTCGTCGGTGACCTGGTTGGATCCCAGGAAGGTTCTTCCGTCACGCGTAACGGCTACGACAACGGCATCTTCCTTGTTGGCGTTCTCCATGACCACGCCGGAGACGGACGTCGGCAGGTCCACGTTCACCTTGTTGTTCAGCATGGGAGTGACGACCATGAAGATGATCAGCAGCACCAGCATTACGTCCACCATCGGCGTGACGTTAATGTTCGAGTTGACCTTCTTGCCTTCATCCCGCTTGTTGATACCCATAAAGTCGGCTCCGTCCGGTTTGTCCGGTTTTGATGCTCCTGCGGTCGCTCTTCGCCCCCTGAATGCCGTTCGCTGGCGGCATTCAGGGGACTTTGGCTGATGCGTGATTCTCGCAGGATCCTGCTTTTGGTCTTGCCTTGCGGTTGCGGTTTACCGGTGGCTCTGCTTGATGAAATAGTCAACCAGCTCGCTGGAGCTGTTGTCCATCTCGACGTCGAACGACTCGACCTTGCCGGTGAAGTAGTTGAAGGTCATGACGGCGGGGATGGCGACGAGCAGACCCATGGCGGTGGTGACCAGGGCTTCCGAGATACCGCCGGCGACTGCGCCGATGCCGGAGGTCTTTTGGGTAGCGATCTGCTGGAAGGCGTTAAGGATACCGACGACGGTTCCGAACAGTCCGATAAAGGGAGCCGTCGATCCGATGGTGGCCAGGCCGCCCAGGCCGCGCTTCAGCTTGGCATGAACGATCGCCTCGGCACGCTCAAGGGCGCGCTTGGAGCTCTCGACCTGCTGCTCGGTGATGCTGCCGCCGGAGCCGAAGCTGCGGAACTCCTGCAGACCGGCGGTGACAACCTCCGCCAGGTGCGACTTCTTGGAGCGGTCAGCAACCTTGATCGCCTCGTCGAGACGGCCATCCTTCAGAGCGCCGGCAACCTTGGGCGCGAACTCGCGCGACTGCTTGCGGGCGGCGGCGAAGTAAAGGGCGCGGTCGATGATGACGGCCAGCGACCAGATAGACATGATGAACAGGACAATGACCACGGCGCGAGCCAGCCAGCCCATGTTGTGCCAGAGACCAAGTACGCTGAAGCTGACCTGGGACTCCTGGAAAAACAGGCCGAGCGAAGTCGGGACGTGAGCGAAATTTGCGAGATGAGCGAGAATCACTTGGATATTTCCTCCTGGTAGAAATCTATTCGTTTGAAGCTTGCCCCGTGAATCCCCCGAACGTGCGATCGATCTTCAGGGGAACCGCGGATAGACGTTTCCGATCCTGTAAAGTCCCTGCTAGCCGCCCATGTTGAAGTTGACGGATACGGTCGTGTCAACCTCGGTAGGCTCGCCGTTCAGGATGTATGGCTTGTAGCGCCAGGTGCGGACGGCATCGACCGCGCTTGCGCGCAACATCTCCGGGCCGCTGATCACCTGCAGATTGGTAATCGTCCCCGTCTTGGAGATAATCGCATGCAGAACGACCGTACCGGAGACGTGGGCTGCCCGGGCGATGGGAGGATAGGTCGGGTTGACCCCGCCGATCTTCGATCCGGCCACGACACCGCTGGAGACGCGAACCGGGCCCTTGGGCTTCTCGACGCGAACCACCGGAGCGGGAGCGGTTCCGATACCGCCCATCACGCCGCCAGGGACGCCGCTGCCGCCGCCCATGCCGCTACCCATTCCCGCGACGCCGGCCACCGACGGAGCGGGAGCCGAGTCTTCCTTCAGCATCTTGATGTCCTTGGGAATCTTGGTCGGAGCGTGCAGGCCCTGATCGATCTCCGAAACCATCTTGATCGGCTTGACGATCTGCTGGGGCGGCGGAGGCGGTGGAGGCGGCGGGGGCGGCGGAGGAGCAGTCAGCATCGCCGTCATCGCGGTCTTGGGCAGAGCCTCGGGATACAGCAGCGGAATCAGGATCATCGTCGCCACAACCACGGCATTGAACAGCAGCGTCACGATCATCCAGTACTTGGACTTGGTCTTGAGCTTTCCGCCTGACTCGAGCATTGAATCTTCAAACATATGCAGCCTCTTTACTCTGAAGAAGAGCTATTGGTCTTAGACACCGCCCCGTTCAAATTTGTTCCCGCATGGAATCGCGCCCGGAAATCATATCGAAACGGTCCTACGCTTTGGCCCGCTTTCCCGTGGGCAGGCTGGTCGATTTACCCCGTCTTGCCCGCCACTCCTGATACGCCACCAGCATCGGCGACGCGATCACGATCGAAGAATACGTTCCAATCAGAATGCCGACGACGAGCGCAAAGGAGAATCCGTGCAGAACCTCGCCGCCGAAGAGATACAAACAGAGCACCGTCAGAAAGGTCAAGCCCGATGAGATCACGGTTCGGCTTAACGTCTGGTTGATGCTGCGATTCACTAAGTCGGCCAGCGGCTCCCTCCGCGAGATCGAGAGATTCTCGCGGATACGGTCGAAGATGACGATAGTGTCGTTCATGGAGTAGCCGATCAGGGTGAGAAGCGCAGCAATCACTGTAAGCGTCAGTTCCTTGTTCGTCAAACTGAACGCGCCCAGCGTAATCACCGTATCGTGAAAGACTGCCGCGACCGCGGCCACACCGTAGATCAACTCAAAACGGAACCACAGGTAGACGAGCATGCCCAACAGGGAATAGAGCGTTGCGTAGATCGCCTGCCGCTGCAACTGCTTGCCGGCGGTAGGACCGACGATCTGGACCTGCTCGATATTGAACGCCGAGTCATGGTAGTTCGCCGACAGAGCATGCTCGACGCTTTCGCGCCCGGCATCGTGCGCCGTGTCGGTCGCCGTGGTGATCGGCAGAGCAATGATGACCTTGTTCGCCGCATTGCCGCTGGGGTCGCTGACCCGCTGAATGCGGGCATCGTGAATGCCGGCGAGATCCATGGCGTGGCGGATATGGTCTTCGTTCGGCGCCTGGCTGAAGTCCACCCGGATCTGGGTGCCGCCCTTGAAGTCGACGCCCAGCGGGATGTGGTGCCAGAACAGCATGCTGAGAATGCCGGCGACCAAAAGGATCAGGGAAAAACCGAGGAAATACCACTTCTTCCCCAGCCAGTCGATATTCGGATTATGAAACAGTTCCACGCTCTTACGCCCTCAGCGGCAGCCGGTCAGGCGCCGCAGTCTCTCACAAAAAATCTAAATCGACAGCGACGCGCCGCGTTCTTTCCTTTGCAGCACCGCCTCGAAGATGACCCGCGACACGTAGACCGCGGTAAACAGGTTTGCCAGCAGACCGAAGACCAGCGTCACGGCAAAGCCCTGCACCGGTCCCGAACCGAAGAGGAACAGGATCGCCGCCGAGACGATCGTCGTGACGTGGGTATCGAAGATAGTCGTCCAGGCATGGGCAAAGCCCTGCTGCACGGCGACGACCGTACTCTTGCCGTTGCGAAGCTCTTCCCGGATACGCTCGAAGATCAGCACATTCGAGTCGACGCCCATGCCGATGGTCAGGATGACGCCCGCAATGCCCGGCAGCGTAAGCGTAGCCCCGGCATAGCCCATGAATCCCAGCAGGATCACCAGGTTGAGGATCAGCGCAACATCGGCGTTGATGCCCGCCCCGCGATAGTAGACCAGCATGAAGATCATGACCGCCAGCATGCCGGCCACGGCTGCGATCACGCCCTGCCGGATCGAAGCCGCACCGAGGCTGGGGCCGACCGTTCTCGTCTCAAGATAGGAGACCGAAGCGGGCATCGCTCCCGTGCGCAGCATCAGCGAAAGATCCGACGCCTGCTGCTTGGTGAAGCCGCCCGTAATCTCGCCGCTGTCGCGGATCGCGCTGTCGATGGCCGCAACCTCGCGGACCTTGTTGTCCAGCACGATAGCCATCGAACCCGGCGTCGCGCTCGTCTTGCTGTGGGTCGAGGTGTACTTGTAGAAACGGTCTCCGGCCTCGGTGGTCAGATTGAAATGAATATTCGGGCGGCCGTTCTGGTCGGTCGACGGCTGCGCATCGCGGAAGTCCGTGCCCTCGACCTCGCTGACGCGCTTGAGCAGCCAGACCTGGTCGGGCATGCCCGCCGAGCCTACTCCATGCAGCAGCATCGAATCGGGCGGGATCACTCCATTGTTGGCCTGCAGCGCATCCGCGTCGGTGCCGTAGGGGCCGCCGACGACCGCGTGAATCGACAGCTTGGCGGTCGATTGAATGACGTCCTCGACCTCGGAGACGTTGCTGATACCCGGCAACTCGACCAGAATCTCGTTCTCACCCAGGCCATACTTCTGAATCGTGGGTTCGGTGACGCCCAGCTTGTCGATGCGCTCGCGGATGGTGTCGATCGAGGTATTCAAGGTACGAGTCCTCAGATCGGCCAGCGCCGACGGCTTCATGGTGAGCCGCGAATCGCCCGAGGCGCTGGTGTTGACGTCATACGCGCTGTAATCGCTGCCGGTCAACACCCCCCGCAGATCGCTCAGCCGGGTCGAAGGAACGCCGCTG
>DASRSQ010000281.1:0-2518 GCA_035656475.1 Gemmataceae bacterium
CCATTCGTGCGCCGGGCTCATTTATCCAAAAACTCAGCTTTTTCGGCATCTTGCAGGGGAAGATTCTTAGTTTCGACGTGCGGGCGCGGGTAGACCTGCTCCATGCCTGCCACCGCGAACCAGGTCACGATGCAGCCGACGAGCACGCTGGCAATCGCGTAGACAATCGCCATGCCTGGCTGATGATGCCGGCGTACCAGCTCGACCGTTTCGAGAGCGAATGCGGAAAAGGTCGTATACCCGCCGCAGAAGCCGACGCCGAGCAAGATGTACCAGTGCGGCAAGCGATCGCGAAACGGTATCACGAAGAGGCCGAGCAACAGCGAACCCGTGACGTTGATGACAAAAGTCGCCAGCGGAAAATTCGCGAGGTGCCATTCTTGTGCCGCGACGTGCGAGGCGATGTATCGTCCAAGCCAGTAACGTGCGTTGGTGCCGAGGGCGCCGCCAAGTGTGAGCAGGACCACGGGATGGGTGAGGAAGGTAATCATCGTTTCAGGATGACGTCTCTGGCGCAACGATTTCCACCATCTGGCTCGGTCCATCCAATGTAGTTCGGAACCCATTCAGAACATCTCGACCAAGCAACGTGTACGGCTCATGCTCACCCAAGGCTGCGCGAACTAACATAGGCGGAAAATCGTGGAGTCGCATCTCGACCAGAAAAATCGGCAGTTCAACCACCTCGCTTGCAAATCCTTGGAACCGCAGATGACCGTCTTCAATAAGTCCGAGAGCCCGAACAATTGGCCCTGGAAGCACTGTTCGGTCTGCCGCCGGGTCAATGATTGCTGGCTGGTTGTCGAGATGAATGCCGCTTGTGGTACAACGAAGCGACAGAGTGACAAATGGAGCAGGTGGCCTTACGCTATCTACATAGCGATAACGAAGCATGTTCGCCGCCTTTGATCAACATTCTCGGTAAATCGGCACTCGTGTCACTGGAATGGATTCTGCCACCAGGCCGACGTGAATGGGTACGTATCCGATCTTCGCGTGGACACGTTGGATAAGCGCGATGTCGTCGCTATCGGAGTCAATGACTTGTTCGTTGTGAACCGCCACAAACTTGCCATGATGGGACTGCATCAGGCCTGGCAACAAACGAAGGAACGCGCGGTATTCTCGTTCGCCTTTGGGCAGAGGAAGCGCAGGCAATTTCACATCCAGAATCGGTTGAACTACGACGTCGCTCATGGATTGGACTCACTTTCTGAGCATATCCTACCCTGTCATGAGCTGCCACTCAACAGCGCCAGGCTACCCAGGCCATAGAAGGTGTATTCCACATCGGTGGCCTCGTCCCAGGCGCCGCCGAGGAAGCCGCCGGACTTCAGCTCTAGCGATTGTACGTAGTGCGCCGCCTGATGGATATTGATGCGCTCGAGCGCGCCGAGCTGGGCGAGCGTCCAGCAGCCGGTGAACGTCGACAGCAGGTCCGCCAGCGGAATGCGGTCGTTGGCGCGCAGCCCTCCCTCCATCGACGGCATCTGCGCGAGATACTCGATTGTGGGCTCGACCTCCTGCTTCGGCAAATCGCGGCCCCGCAGCAGGTGCAGCAAACCAATCGCGGCGGCCGTTGGATTGGTGCCGCTGCGGCGCATGGCTGCCACCTCGACGTAGCCGCCGTCGTCGCGCCGGCGCGAGGCGACGAACGCCAGCACGTCATCCGGGTGGGGCAGCGACTGGCCGAACAGTTCGAAGCAAAGGCCGACGAGGAACGTGTGGTAGGTGCTGCCTGAGGATGCCCCGGGCGACTTATTGTAGCCCTGATCCTTCGTGCGAAATTCATCGAGAGCGGTGGCGACGCGCGTCGGCCAGTCGGCATGGCTGCCGGCGAGGACGTCGATGCCGCCGCTCGCCTGCACGAGCACGCAGCCGTAGAGGAACGAGAAGAAGTCGACGACGCTGGTCTGCGTCGCGAGAGCGCCGCGCAGGAAGCTCGCCGCTTTTTCGCAGATTTCCGGCGTCAATGCGTCGAGCACGGCCAGGCCGCGCAGGGCGAAGCCGGTGTAGTAGAGATCCGAATCCCCTTCGCGTCCCGGGAAGCCGCCGTCGGGATTCTGCTTCGAGGCGAGGTATTGCGCGTGCCGCTGGCGCATCGCTTCGGGCAGCCGCGCGAGCCCTTCGGCCAGGCGAGCATTCAGGTCTTGCAGGTAATCGCTCATGGAGTCAGACGCGCTCGATAGCTGGCGGGGATCGGAATACCTTCGAGTCGATGGTCCGGCGTTACGCGACAGCAAACCGAGGCGACCTTGCCGCGAGCAACGATCACGTCGCCGCGCGTGAACTCGAAGCCGTAGGTCACCGATTTGCTGCCGATGCGTTCGATGGAGACGGCAATATCGAGCACGTCTTCGAAGCGGGCGGGGCTGACATAGTCACACGTTGCCGACACGCGCGGGAAGCCGATGGTTTGGCCTTCCCAGTCGATCTTGACCGACAGGCCGCGCGAGCGGAGGAAATCACACTCCGCCGCTTCCATATAGCGAAAGAACTGCGAAAAATGGACGATGCC
>DASRSQ010000282.1:0-5595 GCA_035656475.1 Gemmataceae bacterium
CTGGTCGGCCTGGTCGCCCTGTTCATCGGACCGCTGCCGCTCAATGCGCCCGCCGAGACGGACGAAGACGAAGAGGAATCGCTGAAGCCGCGCGGCAAGGCGAAGCCCCCCATAGCCGACGAAGACGACGAGGAAGACATGCCCAAGCCGAAGGGCAAGGCCAGGCCGCCGAAGGTGGAGGAGGAGGCGGACCAGGAGGAAGAGACGCCGAAGCCGAAGCCCAGGGCGAAAGCGAAGCCGAAGAAAATCGCGGACGACGACGAATAGTCCCGCCGCTGGCGGTGTAGCAGAAATCTGATCCCAGCATCCTCCATTCAGCAAGGTTCTTGCGCCATGGCCATAGTCAGTTGCCCGGAATGCGGCAAAAAGCTGAAGATCGCAGATACGTCCGTCGGCAAGAAGGTGAAGGGCCCATGCGGCCACATCTTCGTTGCCGCCAACGGCGAAGCCCCGGCGCCCGCGGCCGCCAAGCCGGCCCCGGCGGTCACGCCCGAAAAAGTCTACGTCGCCTGCACCGAGTGCGAATCGAAGCTGAAGGTCGCGACGACGTCGCTTGGCAAGAAGATGAAATGCCCGAAGTGCTCGGCCGTCTTCGTCGCCAACCTCCCCGAGGAAGCGCCCATCAAGAAGGCGCCGCCGCCTCCGGAACCCGAAGAAGAGGAGGCCCCGGCGCCGAAGACCAAGGCCAAACCCGCGGTCAGCGACGACGACATGGATGACCTCCTCAACTTCGCCGCCGCCGATGCTGAAACGAAAGACGAAGCCGACGACGACGCCGGCGACCTGTTCAAGAACGAGCCGATCAAGTCACGCGCCAAGCGTCGGATGGACGATGAGGAATCGAAGGCGCCCGTCGAGGAGGACGAGGAGGAACTGCCGAAGCCGAAGGGCAAGAAGCCGCCGCGTGCCGAGGAGGACGAAGAAGCCCCGAAGCCGGTTTATCCGAGTCGGCTCGTCCCGAACATCCTGGTCGCGCTGTTGCTGTTGATCTTCATCGGTCTCATTGCCGCCATCTTCTTGAACGTCAACATTGCCAAGGAGATTGGCCTGCCAGAGGCAAAAGGCGTCAAACCGAAGCTGCCGCTGAAGAGTGGCAATAACCTGCCGCAGCTCGATCCGGAGGCAGCCCGCAAGGCTGATCTCGCCAAGTTCGAAGGGACCTGGGTGGTCCAGTCGGCCGAGCAGAACGGCAAGCCGCTCGATCAACTCAAGGGGGACACCTACACCTTTGCCAACGGCAAGGTCACCGGGCCGGACCTCAACAACGCGAATTTCACGATCGACGCCAGTGCGTCGCCGAAGACCATCGATCTGCACACGCTGCCGATGGAATGGTTCCTCGGCATCTACGAGTTCGACGGCGAGCTGCTCAAGTGGTGCATTCAAACGAGCGGCGAGATCAAGGGGGGCAAGCTCGGCAACGACAACATCGCTCGTCGTCCCAAGGCCTTCGATCCCAAGCAGGGGACGCTCTACTTCCTGAAACGCGGCAAGGCCACCGGCAAGGACAAGATCAATCACGATGGGGGGGCCAAAGGTAAGACCGACAACAAGGATGGCAAGAACAAAGTCGATAACGAGAACAACGGGCAGAAAGAGGTCAAGCTCGATGGTACCTGGGTCCTGAAGTCGATCGCCGTCAACGGAAAAGCAATACCTGATAACGTGGGAGAGCCGGTCGTCATCCGCGACGGTATGATCGAAGGAATTGGTCCGCCCACCAAGATTACCATTGACGGTAGCACCAGTCCGAAATCGATCGAATTTGCCATGGACGAAAAGACAAAGGCCCCGGGCATCTTTCAATTCGTCGGCGACAATCTGCAAATCGCTCTGGCGCAGGGTGCAACGCGACCGAAGGATTTCAGCGGAGCCAATAGCGTCCTCATGACGCTTCGCCCAGCGGCGAAGGGAGAGAGTCTCTATTCAAGAACGGGGAGCGAGATAAACCTCAAGGTTATTGGTCTC
This sequence comes from Gemmataceae bacterium, assembly GCA_035656475.1. Classification (GTDB taxonomy): domain Bacteria; phylum Planctomycetota; class Planctomycetia; order Gemmatales; family Gemmataceae; genus SIAQ01. The sequence continues at coordinate 1,969 of DASRSQ010000282.1, forward strand.
GCCATTCACGGTTACCATGATGCGAACAAAGGCCTACCGCAGATTAGCATCGGCGATCAAGGCAAGCCTCTCCTGAGCTGGCGCGTGGCGCTCCTTCCCTATCTGGATGAAGGCGAGTTGTACCGGCAATTCGATCTGACGAAGCCGTGGGATCATCCGACCAACAAGAAGCTGATTGCCAAGATGCCTCGCTATTTCGCCGTTCCGATGCTCAAAGGCCAGGAAGGCATGACCCACTACCGGGCCTTCGATGGCCCCGGCACACCGATGGACTCAAGCAAGAAGTCGACGTTGCTGTCGATCTCCGATGGCACGACCAATACGATCCTGGTTGTAGAGGCTGCCGAGCCGACCATCTGGACCAAGCCGGACGATCTGAAGTTTGATCCAAAAGGCCCGCTGCCGAGGTTCGGCGTCATCCCCGGCGGCTTCCAGGTCGTAATGGCCGATGCCACGCCCCGTTTTGTGAAGCTACCCGTGAAAGATGAGGTAATTCGTCCCTATTTGACCGGCAACAATGGCATGCCTCGCATGCCGCTCGGTGAGATACGGGGCCTCAATCCGGACAAACTCCCGCCGCCGAAGGACAAGGTGCCGGAGCGTGAAATCGATCCCAAGGAAAAGCCCAAGAAAATCACGAACTTTCCAAAGGATTCCTTCAAATACAAGGATTCCTTCCCCAATGACTTCTTCAAGGACAAGAATTCGAAGGACCTCAAGAGTGAGCCCAAGGAGTCAAAGCAAAGTCGATTACTGCGCCCGTTCCGCGCCGAGGAGTGGACAATGGCCTCGGCGCATCTCAGTGTAGCTCGCCCAAGGTTTTACGAAAGATTGCAATGAGCCCCGGCTTCGCATGTCCGCTGACGCGCCGCCATCTCCTGGCCACAAGTGCCATGGGCATCGGTGGCGTCGCGCTGGCATGGCTGCTGAATCAAGAAAAACTGCTCGGCGCTCCGACCCGTCCCGAACTGGAGCCGCGGATCTACGACCTGACGCCGAAGCCGACGCATCATGAGCCGCGCGCCCGGGCGATGATCTCGCTGTTCATGCAGGGCGGGCCGAGCCACGTTGATCTCTTCGATCCCAAGCCGGTGATGGCGCGCTACGATGGCCGCCCGTATCCCGGCACCATCCGCTACGACAATCCGGCCCAGGCCAGTGCCCGCGTCCTTGCGAGCCCGTGGCGCTTTCGCAAGCGCGGCCAGTCGGGGCTCGAGATTTCCGACCTGTTGCCGCACCTGGCGGACGTGATCGATGACGTCACCATCGTGCGCTCGATGCACACCGGCGTCAACAATCACGGACAATCGATCAATGCCCTCAACAACGGCCGCATCTTCACGGGCCGACCTGTTCTTGGCAGCTGGCTGACCTACGGCCTCGGCTGCGAAACCCAGAATCTGCCCGCGTATCTTGTGCTGACCGATCCGCACAGCCTGCCGGTCATCGGCGTCGATAACTGGTCGAACGGCTGGTTGCCGTCGCTCTTTCAAGGCACGGTGCTGCGGCCGCAGGAGCCGCGCATTCCGAATCTCGATCCGCCGCCGCACATGCGAGGCGACGCACAGGGGCGCTATCTCGATTATCTCGAACGGCTCAATCGCGCTCATCTCGAACGGCATCCCGGCGAGCACGATCTCGAAGCACGCATCGCCGGCTACCAGCTCGCCGCCCGCATGCAGACCGCGGCACGCGAGGCCCTCGACATCAGCCGCGAATCCCCTGCCACCCGCGCGCTCTATGGCATCGATGACCCCGCGACCGCCGACTATGGCACGCGCTGCCTGATCGCACGCCGTCTCGTCGAACGTGGCGTCCGCTTCGTCCAGGTCTTCACGCGCAACCAGTTCTGGGACCATCACGGCAGCATCCTCACCGCCCTGCCCCGCTCCTGTCAGATGACCGACAAGCCGGCAGCCGCCCTGGTGCGCGACCTCAAGAGCCGCGGGCTGCTCGATTCGACCATTGTCAGTTGGGGCGGCGAGATGGGACGCCTGCCCGTCATCCAGAACGACGCGGGCCGGGCCAGCGTCGGCCGCGATCACAACACCTACGGCTTCTCGATGTGGTTCGCCGGCGGCGGCTTCAAGGGGGGCTGCGCGTACGGCGCCACCGACGATTTCGGCCATCACGCCGTCAACGATGTCGTCAATCACCACGACTATCACGCCACGATCCTGCACCTCTTCGGCATCGATCATCGCCGATTGGCCTATCGCCACAACGGCCAGGAAATGACCTTGACCGACCAGCACCCCGCCCGCATCGTGCGCGACATCTTGGCGTGAGGAACCTACGTCACTTGGCAAGGTTTTTATCCGCGAAATCGAGGAAGACGCGCCAGTCGTCGCGGTTCATCTCGTGCTTTCCCGCGCGGATGTAGTAGCCGAGCGGGCTCGGCATCAGCTTGCCGACAGTCGGCATCTTCTTCGACGCGATTCCCTTCGAACCAAGCAGCTTGTAGACAGGATCGGCCGCGACGAGCAACGCGAACTGGCCGTCCGGATTCGCCCACTTGTCCTCGACGGCGTTCGACAACAGCACGGGCCGCGGCGCACATAACGCAATCAGGCAATGCTGATCGAAGGGCAAGCGCTCGGGCTCGTCGTTGAACTTTTTGAAATTGGCGTTGAACCAGTGCGGGAAGCTGGTGTTGATGCGCTTGACCGACTCCGCTCCCTTGTTGCCAACGGCCGGCCGGCTCGGCCCCGTGCCGCCGCAGCCCGCCTGGTGCGGGATCGCGATCGCGATGCGCTCATCAAACGCGGCGGCCAGCAGCGTCGTCTTGCCCAATCGCGAATGGCCGACGGCGATGATCTTGCTCGCATCGAGGTCGCTGTTGGTGACGAGGTAGTCGATGACGCGCGAGTAGCTCCATGCCCAGGCGCGGATGGTGCTCCAGTCGTTCTCCTTGCCGATGAATTTCTGCACGCCTTCGCGGACGTCGGCCCGGTCGGGATCGACATCGCCGGAGTAGAACGTCGCGATGGCGTAGCCGCGATCGATGATGGCTTCGATATTCCAGACATCGATCTGCGTGCCGCGACTCGCCTCGGTGGCGCGATTGTTCTTGACGCCTTTCTGCGAGGGATACATCCAGCTGGTGTTGAGATGAATCTTCGGATCCCCGAGGACGGCATGGTTGCCGCAGAAGTTCATGCCGACGAACACCGGGACCGGGCCCTTGCGCTGGTTCGGCACCACGAGCAATAGGTGAATCTTCGGCCCATCGACGCCGGCGAAGGTGAGCGTGACCTCTTTTAACGTCGCCTTGCCGCCGAGTGCCTGGGGATCGACACGTTCGACCTTGGCGACAACCTTCGGCGCAGCCGGGGCGTGGCCGTACATGTAATGCTCGAACAGCTTCTTGAGCTCGGGCCGGCGCTGCTTTTCCCACTGCTCCTTGGTGGTAATCTTGGTGCCGTCGAGCATGACGAGAGGATCGGGCAGGTCCGGTTTGACGGGCAGCTTTTCCGGCGCCGGAAAATCGCCCCCCATCGCCGCCAACGTCGTGGCCAGCACCATGATCAGGCCTCCCGCGCGAATGATCAGAGTTCGTGACATGGCTGTCTCCGTAAACTGGGGATAGTGGCGGCGCGACTCCGGCTATTTTGACGTAACGTCCGT
>DASRSQ010000283.1:0-11063 GCA_035656475.1 Gemmataceae bacterium
TGATGGTGGGTCTCGCGTTGCTCGCCCCACCCTACCAAGTCCAAACATCAATCCTTGGAACGCTGGCTGCGCGGCGTGTACGGCAGGACGTATTGCAGGATGTAATCATTCGAGCTGTTCGCGAAGTAGAATCCGAAGCCGTGTGAACGCAGCTCGTGCATGGCCTGCTCGCGCGTCCAGCCGTTGTATTCCATGCGATAGACGGCCGACATGACGCCGGTGCGATGCAGGCCGGCCTTGCAATGGATCAAGACCGGGTACGACTTCGGATCGTCCATCACCTTGAGGAATTCATCGATCGCCTCGGGGCGATCCTTGCCGGCCCGATCGTCGGGGATCAGGCGAACGTAGATGAAGCGGTAATCCACGTCCATGCTCTTGCACAAATCGCTTTCCTTGATCGACTCGCGGCTGAAGCGATTGGCGTAGAGGGTCGGATCGGGATCCTCATCCCAGAAGCTGATGACGGTTTTGATGCCGAGCTTCTTGATGGCGTCGCGAAAGCCGTCGGCGGTCATGCAGCCGGAGCGATAGAGCTTGCCCTCTTCGACCGGGCGAAGTCGCTTGGAATGCTCCCAGGTATAGCGGTAATACAGGTAGGGGACGTAAACGAGCATGACGGCCATGGCGATGCCGGCGGCCCAGCGTGTCCAGTCAGATTTCAGCACGATGCACCTCGGGAAAGACCCTGATCCTGTCATCGGCTGCATGATGTCGATTCGTTGTCAAAATCGCAAGGCCGACCCGGATGCCTCGCAGCGGCGCGGCAAGTGCGGCGGGATGGGAAGGATTTGACGCCCGCTTCAACAAGGCAAAAGTAAAAAGGTAAGAGGAAAAAGTCGGGACCCATCTGCCACTTTTGCCTTTTTCCTTTTTACTTTTGCCTTGGCAAACTTGCTAAGCTATCGACATGAATGCACAACCTCCCGTGGTACTGATCACCGGCGCCGGCAGCGGCATTGGCCGGGCCCTGTCGCACTACTTCGCCGCCGATGGCTGGGCCATTGCCGCGATTGATCGCGTCGAAGAAGGCGTCCGCACACTCGCGACCGAACTCGAGGCGCAACAGAAACGCATTGCCTGGAGCCTTGCAGATGTCACCGACGCTGAGGGGCTGGACCGGGCGACGCGCGATCTCGAATCCAGGCTTGGGCCGGTCGACGTGATGATCGCCAACGCCGGCATCGGCATCGAGACCTCTGGCCTTCGCTACAGCGCCGCCGACATGGCCCGCGTCATCAACGTCAACCTCATCGGCGTCTCGAACAGCATCGCCGCGGTCCTGCCCGGCATGATCGAACGCCGCCGCGGGCACCTGGTCGGCATCTCCAGCATCGCATCCTTTCGCGGCTTGCCGCGCATGCTCGCCTACTCCGCGAGCAAAGCCGGCGTCAACGCGATCATGGACGGTTTGCGCGTCGAGCTGAAGCCGCTCGGCATCGACGTGACGACAATCTGCCCCGGCTGGATCCGTACGCCGCTCACGCAGCACATCGAGGGGCGCCTCGACCACCTGCTCGAGGTGGAGGAAGCCGCGCGCGAGATCGCCTGGGCGGTCCGCAGCAAGTGCGAATTCCACACCTTCCCACGTCCGATGCGCTGGCGCATGAACCTGCTCTGGATGCTGCCACGCTCCTGGCAAGACTGGTACATCCGCAAACAACTCAAGCGGATTTCGCTCAGAAAGCGGCCGTAGGGCGCGTGTAACGTCGAGTCCCATCGGTAACAATGCCTCGCTTCCGCGGCTGCACAAGCCCGACGCGTAAGCGAGACATCGCGCAATCCCAATTCCCCTTTACCCACTGCTGCCAAGCGGCTATCACAGCGTCGATTCGCCAAGGAGGATCGACGATGCATCGCCACTTTCTCACGCTTGCCTGTGTCGCGGCCACCGCCCTGCCTGCCGGGGCACAGACCTTTGACAGGGCCGCGTTTCGTCAGGCCATCGGCATGCCCACGGTGTCGATCTCGTTCAACATCCAGTTTCGGGCCAACGAACGCGACGGTCAGGGACGCCGTTTCGACGCCAAGGAAAAGCTGGCCGAGCTCCAGAAAAAGCTGACCGGCGGTCCGACGGATGCCGAGATCTACCTCGACATGCGTGGCCTCTATCTCGAATGTCTGCAAGATGAGAAGTCGGCCAAGGCGATGCTCGACAAGGCACAAGCCGTGCTTGCTCCCATTCGCGAAACCACGAACCCGAATCAGGCCTGGCTGCTGACCCAGTATGGCTCGCTGCTCGAGATGACCGTCGGCAATCCGTGGAAGGATTGCGAGTTGCTCGCCCGCCGAGCCGTCACGCTGGCGCCGCAGGACTGGCGTGGCTGGGCCTACCTCGCCCACGTGCGCCACCAGCAAATCCCCAGCGCCCTGTGCAACGGCGACGAAAAGATTCTCAGCAGCGAACACCGCACCCATGAAGTCATCGGCATGCTCGTCCTGAAACGCTGTCAGCCCGAACAGGTCGAAGCTGCCGAGAGGCTGCTCAACGAGGCGCTGCAGTATCACGACAAGGCCCGCGACCTCGCTCCGAACGAGCCGAAACGGCAGACACAGCGCTACGGCTTCCGCCTGGCCGAGACGGTGTTGCGCAACGCCTTCGCCGCCGCACGCGGCCAGAAGGCGCCGCACCCGCTGCAACAACTCGATCGCGTCATGCTCGACGAATTGCTGGCGACCGCCAAGCTGCATCCGGACCACGTGCTCTGGCAATCGCAGCTCGTCCATCAGCTCACCGTCGCCGGCTGGCAGGCGAATCGCGACCTCGATAGTAAAAAGTTCCGGCCCGCACGCCCCGAAGACTTGACCGCCATCCGCGAAGGACTGGCCCGCCTCGAGAAGCTCGCCAGCGACAGCAGCGGCGACACCGCCATTTATTGCAACTCGCTGCTGACGGCCCTCTACTATTCGATCGGTGAGGCCACCGAAGTCGAGAAGCACGCTCGCAAGATGATCGCCATCGATGGCAAGAATCAGCTCGCCCGCGAACAGCTCCTGCAGAGCCTGGTCATGCAGGAACGCAACGCCGACTATTTGCAAGCGGCCCAGGACCTCGCCCAGGTCCTCCCGTGTGCCCGAAACTGCTTTCTTCTCGCCAAAGCCTTGGCGGCCAATCACCGTTATGACCTGGCCGAGCAAGCATGCGTGGCGGGACTGAAGGCCGACAAGACCGACATCAACTGCCAGCTCGGCCTGGCCGCCCTGACGCTGCGCAAGAGCGACGATGCCGCCGCCCTCAAGCTGACGGAGGACCTACTCACGCTGGCCCGCGGCAATTGCCGCCCCGAACACGGCCCGGTCATTTACACCGAAATCCAGTACCTGTCCGCCGTCCACGACGCCCTCTCCGACCGCACCGTCCTGGGCCGCGTCGCCCTGCAGAATCTGCAACGCGAGAACCCGGACAGCAACCGCTACGACAAATTGCTTAGTGCGTTGGGCCGCTGACAAAGTACGCGCGGCATCAACTCTCAGTGGCGAGCTCATCGCATTGGCGTCGCCGCGCCAACGTCCCACGTAGCCCTTATCCCTTCATCGCTGCGCGACTCGTTGCCGGGTCATCGCCCCGCATCGCCGATGCAGTAGAGCATTTCCTGCCGATTGCCTTTCTGATTGACGGCGACGCGCATGTAGATGCGGCTGCCGGCGATGGTCGGCGTCGCCATCACCTCGTTGCCGAGCTGATTCTCGGCAATGAGCTGAAATGAATCCGGGCTTGCCTTGAAAATCGACGTCTTACCCGATTCGCTGGTCGCATAGATATTTTCACCTACCAGCACCGGCGACGCGCTGAAGCCGCTGCCGATGCGGTCGCCTTGCCATTGTTGTTTGCCGGTGTCGAATTTCCAGCAGATGGGGACGCCATTGTCCTGGACGGCGTACAGGTAGCCGCCGCGTTCCAGCAGGGACGGCACGTAGACGCGCGTCTTGTGTTCCCACGCTGTCTTCGCGGAGCCGTCGGCAAGGATGGCGGCGACGTGCCCCTTCGGATAGCCGCCGCTGGAGACGATGCGAAGGCCGTCAGTCACGGTCGAGGTGACGCATTCCTCGGTGGAACCGTCGGTTTCCCACAGCTTCTTGCCCGTGAGCGGGTCGAGGCTCGTGACCAGCTTGCAGCCGATGAAGAAGAGCTGATCCCGTCCATTGACCTTCAGGATGATTGGCGACGCGTAATTGGGCAGCTTGGGGCGAGTGACGGTCCATACGATTTTTCCCGTATCGCGATCGAGGCCGGCCAGGGCGCCTTTGCCGCTCTTGTTGTCAGCCGACACGATGACGAGTCCCTTGTAGATGGCCGGCGAGGACGCGAAGCCTTGGTGCAGCGTGTAGTCGGCGACCTTGGTCTGCCAGACCTGTTCGCCATCGCGCGTCAGGGCCGTGGTGTAGATGGCGTCGTTGTGCTGAAAGTTGATGTAGACGCGTTTGCCATCGCATGCGACGCTGGAGGAGGCATGGGACGCCTTCGCGTTGCCATTCTTCGGGAACGGGCCGCGATGGATTTCCTTCTGCCACAAGAGTTTCCCGTTCGTGCGGCTGTAACACAGCAGCGTCTTGGTCATCTCCTTGGCGTCGGCGGTTTGCAGGAAGATCTGGTCGCCGACGAGGATCGGCGAGCCATGCCCGCGGCCAGGCACCGGCGTCTTCCACACAATGTTCTCCGTCTCGCTCCACTTCGTCGGCGGCTTCTGATTCGGATCGGCGACGCCATTGCGACTCGGCCCACGCCACCAGGGCCAGTCGTCCGGACCAAACGTGATCGCATCCGGCTCGGCACTGACGTGAGCGGCCACGACAAACAGAATCGCGGCGCCGGCTAGGAGAAGGGACTTCTTCATGGACAAGCTCCAGGTGGGATGAGAATCGCGTGCAGACTGGCATGATAGCTCAGGCGAGGCCGAAAGCCCAGCGCAGGGGAATCCGATTGTCGCGCGCGATGACGTGCGCTAAACCGCCGAGCCGACGATAATGACGCTTGACCAGCATCCACATCGCTCGAAGGGAGACGCCCCGAATATGATAACGCCAGATAAATGCCATGGACAACGATCTCCTGCTCGCGCTGCTGCTCGACAACCTGCTCCTGCGCGAGCAGAACGCGCAATTGCAGGCCCGACTCGCCGGCGAGGTCGGCTATCTGCAAAACGCCCTCAAGGCGGAGCGCGGCCTGCGCTCTCTCTCCGGCGACAGTGCCGCGATGAAGGCGGTTCGTCGCGCCATCACGCAGGTGGCGTCGACCGACAGCACCGTCCTCATCCAGGGCGAGACCGGCACCGGCAAGGAACTCGTCGCTCGCGCGATCCACCAGGTTGGCCCGCGTCGCGATCGGCTGCTCGTCGCCGTCAACTGCGCTGCCCTGGCGCCAAATCTTGTCGCCAGCGAGTTGTTCGGCCATGAGGCCGGCGCGTTCACCGGGGCGGCCAGGCGGCGCGTCGGTCGCTTCGAACTCGCCAGCGGCGGGACGCTGTTCCTCGACGAGATCGCGGAATTGCCGGGCGAGATGCAAGTGATGCTGTTGCGCGTGTTGCAGGAGAAGAGCATCGAACGCGTCGGGGGCAGCACGCCAATCGGCGTTGATGTCCGTCTCATCGCCGCCACGCATCGTGACTTGACGCAGGAAGTCGCCGCCGGCCGATTCCGTGCGGATCTCTTCTATCGACTCAATGTTTTTCCGATCCGTGTGCCAGCGCTGCGCGAACGGCGAGAGGACATTCCCGATCTCGTCCGCCATTTCGTGATCCACTTCAATCGCCGCCTGAACAAGCATGTCGCCGCGATTGCGCCGCATGCTCTGGATCTGCTGACGCGCTACGACTGGCCGGGCAACGTGCGCGAACTCGAGAACCTGATCGAGCGCGCGATGATCGTGTGTGAGGCCGGTACGCTCGACATCGATCCGAGCTGGCTCGCGCCGCTGCCGAGGCCGCAGGCGTCCACGTCGACGTCGCTGCGCGACCAGGAGCGGCAGGCGATTCTCGACGCGCTCGATCATTGCGGCGGCAAGATCTATGGCAGCGACGGCGCGGCCGCCCGGCTCGGCTTGAAACCGACCACGCTCTACGGCAAGATGAAACGGCTCGGTATCCACGAGTCAAAGAACGAGCCATGATCACCACCTACGCAGAGTTGGAAGCAGCGTCGCGCTCGCGCAAGCCGCGCGTTACGCTGATCCTCGGCTCTGGCCTTGGCGACATCGCTGATCAACTCGACGATGCGGTCACGCTGCCGTTCGGGGGCGTGCCGGGTCTGGAGGCGTCGAGCGTGCCGGGGCATCGCGGCGCGTTGTCGCTGGGAATGTGGTCGAGGGTGCCGGTACTGGTGTTCGCGGGGCGGCTGCATGGTTACGAGGGACACGCGTGGCGCACGGTCGTGCAACCCGTTCACATCGCGCATAGCCTGGGCGCGTCGATCCTGCTGGCGACGAATGCCGCAGGCGGCATTCGCACCGACCTGCAAGCGGGCGACCTGATGGCAATCCGCGGCCACATCGACGCCACGCGCGAAGCGTGGTGGCGCGATGGCGACTGGATTCAGACCACGCCGTATTCCTCGCGATTGCTCAATCTGTTGCCGTTGCGTAGCGGCATATATGCGCAGTTGACGGGTCCGTCCTACGAGACGCCGGCCGAGATTCGTGCGTTGTGCACGTGTGGTGCCGACGCGGTCGGCATGTCGACGGCACGCGAAATCGAGGCGGGATTCAAGCTCGGCATGGAGTGCGCCGCGATCTCTTGCATCACCAACAAGGCCGCCGGCCTCGGTAACGGCCCGATCCATCACGACGAGGTGCTGGAAACCGGACGTCGCGTGAAGGCAACGTTGATCGAATTGCTGCGGCAGTTCATCATCGGGGTCCACGGATCATGATGCTGCGAATAGCGATGGCTTGATTCTGACCGACAGTCGGAAGGCGCAGTGCCTGGCCGGAAATTGATTTGCGACGGTCGGCAAAAGAATATTAAGGCGGAACGGGTTTTCAGTTGAAATGCGGTGGAGGTTGTGTTAATAAAAAACTCTTCACGCAGGCAAGAGAATGCCCGTGGAAGAGTCAAAGGGGTCAATCCAGATGGCATCAGTCGGGTTTGGCCACCGCGTTGTTGGGAGCGGCTTCGGTGTCCGCCGGCTTGCCATGAATCGCTTCATAGACTTCCTGCCGGTGCACCGGAACCTCTTTCGGAGCGACGATCCCGAGACGAACCTTGTCGCCGCGAATTTCAACGACGGTGACGGTGATGTCATTGTTGATGACAATGCTCTCGTTTTTCTTGCGTGACAGTACTAACATCGCCGTCAATCCTTCTTGGTGACAGAGCACGTTTCCTGTTTCTGATTCCCACGCTGCCGCGCTCGGTGATGGGCCGATACGTCATGCGCCGGTGAAGATCCGCTTCCCCTGCAGGAATCAGTGGTGAGTCTCGGCGGTTAGGACCAAGGCACCTTCCGACAGGACAGTGCCAAGCTGGAAAAAAATCAAGGGGCCCCTGGACTATCCAAGGCTCATCGTATCCTTATCGTACCCGTCCTTTTTCTCCAGGTCAAGCACTGCGCGCAGCCTTTTCCGACTTTTTAATAAGATTTGGCACGCATCTTGGAATCAGCTGCAAAGTCTACCGGCCTCTCGGAAAGGCGAAAAGCAAGGAAAATTACGAGTAATTCAGGATGTTTCATCCTGACCTTTTGCCACAGCTGAGGCATCTTGCCCATCTTGGCAGAAGTGCCCGTTTCAGCTGCCAACTTTGTCCACATTGCCAAGTGTCCAGGGAAATGAGGGAAGAAATACTACCTTTGACGCTGATAGAGCAGCCGCCCGCAACCAGCTGCGCCGATGAAGCCTGCATCGGTCCCCAGCTGCGCATAGCAAATGATGGTTTTGGCGGCGGGCACCGGGAACGCCAGCTCCTTGACGAACTTGCGAATCAGGTCCAGAAACCAGTCCCCGGCTGCGATCATGCCGCCCGTGAACACGACCATGTCGGGGTCGATCGTGTGCATCATGTTCATGGCGCCGACCGCGAGGTAGAAGGCCGTGTCCTCGACGATCTTCTGCCCGAGCGCATCGCCGGCCATGGCCGCCAGGAAGATGTCACGCGCGGTGAGCTCTGGCGTTCCTTGCAGCGATGATTTCGCATCCGGCTTCGCCAGTGCCAACTCGGCCCGCTTGACCACGCCGGTCGCGCTGGCATACGCTTCGAGGCAGCCCCAGCGGCCACAGCCGCACTGGAGCGGGTTGGTGATCTCAATTTTCATGTGCCCCAGCTCGGCACCGTGGCTGTGCTCGCCTTCGAGGACGAGATCACCCAGCACGATGCCGCCCCCGACGCCGGTGCCGAGCGTAAACAGCACCATACTGTGCGCGTCTTTGCCGGCCCCTGCCCAGTATTCGCCATAGGCGGCGGCGTTGGCGTCGTTCTGGAATGCCGTGGGAATCTGGAAGACCTGGTGGATGTGATCGCGCACCGGCACATTGCGCCAGGGCTTCAAATTGGGCGGATCGAGAATGATGCCAGCGGGGATGTCCATCGTCCCGGGCGTGGCAACGCCGATGGCGGCGATGTCCTTCATCGTCAGGTTCGAGGCGGCGACGGCCTGGCGGATCGACTCGCACATGCGTTCGAGTCCAAATTCCTGGCCACGATGCGCTTCGGTCGACAGGCTCACGGAACCCAACGGCTTGCCCGTATCATCGACGACGCCGGCCTTCATGGAAGTACCGCCGACATCCAGGCCGACAAACAGAGATTTTTTCATGGATGGCACAATCAGGGGCAAGGAAACTTGGCCTCGCTGCAATTGGGCATTGTTTTATAATGCACCGGTTCGCAAGCCCAGCCCTCACCCGGCCCGACCATGGAGGATCGCCCGTGCCCCGGCACTATGTCATCGCCATCAGCTTCGTTGTCGTCACCGGCTGCGTGGCAACGGGCTTACCGTCCTTGAATCCGCCTGAGCCGGGGCTCACTCCAGCCAATTTCGAACGCATCAGAGACGGAATGACGAAGGCAGATGTGGACGCGATTCTTGGCAGCACCGGCGAATGTCAGTCGCTGACTTCAACGTTGATTAATGTGTGGACAACGGTTGAATGGAGTGACGGGGTATTCAAGGCAACTGTTCAATTTCACAACGATCAGGTCTGTGACAAGAAATGGGCAGTCGAAGAACCGCACAAATAGTCAGCTCATTGCTTCTGGAAGTTCGATTTCAAGGATGAAGGAATGATCGAATCCCTGCACCATCGCCCCTGGCACTACCTGCTCCTGCTGGCTCTCGCCGGCGCGCTCTTCTTCCTCAACCTCGGGGGCGCCACGCTGTGGGACATCGATGAAGGACGCAACGCCGACTGCGCGCTCGAGATGATGCGGGCGGATAACTGGATCATTCCCACCTTCAACGGCCAGCTACGCGCCCACAAGCCGGCGCTGCTGTACTGGCTACAGATTTTCTCGTACATGCTGTTCGGCGTCAACGAGTTCGCGGCGCGCTTTCCGTCGGCGCTGGCGGCGCTGGTCACGGTGCTGGCGGTGTACGAGCTGGCGCGCTCGATGTTCGGGCGGACGACGGGACTCTTTGCCGGCGTCATCGTAGCGGCCACGCCGATGTTGTGCGGAGCGGCGCGCTTTGCGAATCCCGATTCGCTGCTCAATTGCTGCACCGTGCTCACGCTCGCAACGTTCTGGATCGGCCTGGCGGAGCGGCGCTGGTGGTGGTTCGTGCTGCTCGGCGCCTTCTCGGGATTGGCGGTGCTCGCAAAGGGCCCGGTCGGGCTCGTGTTGCCGACGGCGGTCAACTTTCTGTTTCTGCTGTGGGAACGTCGTCTGGCGATCATGTGGGATCGGCGCTGGCTGCTTGCGAGCACCGCGTTCACCTTCACCGCGCTTCCCTGGTACATCTGGGTCGGCCTCGAGACGCACGGCGAATTCCTCTACGGCTTCCTCTGGCAGCACAACGTCCAGCGCGGCATGTCTGCCATGGAGGCGCACGACGGCTTCCCTGGCTTCTATCTGGTCGTGCTGCTCGTGGGGACCGCCCCCTGGTCGATCTTTTTGCTCGCATCGCTCTGGTTCGCGTGCTGGTCCGCGATTCGCAGCCCCTGGCGGAAGTTTGAGAATGTGTGGGCCAGCGCCCGCGACGATGACGGCGACAGGCCGGCGGCATATCGCATGCTGCTGTGCTGGATCGGCGTCTACGTGCTTTTCTTTAGTCTCGCCGCGACGAAGCTGCCAAACTACGTGCTGCCGACAGTTGCTCCATGTGCGATTCTGCTGGCGCGCTTGCTCGAACGCTGGCGGACCGGCTCGATCCGTCTGCCCGCGTGGCTGCAGGTCAGTGCCGTCACGTGTCTGGGCCTGATTGGCGTCGGGCTAGGTTTGGGGTTGGTGCTCGCGTCGCTGGGGCAAGATTCGCTGTTTCCGGGCGGCGGCTATGCCGACCTGAAGATGTGGGCGCTGGTCGGCATCGCGCCGCTTGTCGCCGCCCTCGTCGGCGCGTGGTTTATCCGGCAAGGGCAGGTCGGGCGTTTCATCTTCGCTCTGTCGCTGTCAGCGGTGCTGATGCTGGCCCCGCTGGCGGCGTACGCGAGCGGCCTGTTCAATCGTTACAAGGCCCCGCGATTGCTGGTCGAACAGGCCGAACTGGTGCAGCCTGGCCGCGACATCCGTATCGGTTGCTTCCAGATCGATCATCTGCCGAGCTTGAACTTTTACGCCCAGCGCAACATCGAGCAACTCGAGAACGGCGAAGATGCCGCTCGCTTTTTGCAATACAGCGTGCCGGTGTATCTCATTCTGCCCGCAGAGACCTGGGAGCGATTCGCCACCACGCACGGCGGTTCCGCACGCATCGTCGCCCGGCAATTCGACCTCTACCACAACCAGGAAGTCGTCGTTGTCACGAACCGCTGAGGTCGCGCAGCGCCTGCTCGTACTCGGCCGGCGTGTTGATGTTGCGCAGCGACGCAAGCGCCGCATCGATATCGGTCAACTCGTCGGCACGCACGAGATGCGTCGGAATCATGTCGAAGAGAGAACGGACTTGTAGACGATCCTCGGCCAGCATCTTTTGCACAG
>DASRSQ010000284.1:0-2823 GCA_035656475.1 Gemmataceae bacterium
CACCGGGCATCAGCGGCATTACAGCATCCTGTACGACAACGCGGTCGACACGATCAAACGCGGGCTGATCGGCGACATCCATTTCATCCGCGCGCAGTGGCACCGCGGCAATTTGCCGGGCAAGGACAGTTGGGCCCCGCCGCTACCGGACAAGAAGATGGAAGCCGATCTGGCCAAGGTCGTGGCCGAGATCGAGTCGCTGGGGGGCGACGCCTCGGCCGAGGTAAAGAAGTTTACCGACCTCTTGAAGGTGACGAAGGAGCTGGAATCGGCCCGCGGCTCGCGCATCGATGCTTTGGAAAAACGCCGTGAGCTGCTCACGCAGCAACTGCTCGACAAGGACGTCGACGCCGCCAAGTACGGTTACGAGGCCAAGACGCTTACGGACGGCGGCAGCAAGGCGTACGAATGTTCGCCGCTCGAGGAGCTGATCCACTGGCGCTTGTGGAATCGCACCGGCGGCGGACTGATGGCCGAGCTGGGCAGCCACCAGCTCGACGCGTCGGGCATCTTCTGCACCGCCATGCGCAATGACGGGCACAAGGCTCTGCCGCTGTCGGTCACGGCCGTCGGCGGGCGGTACATCTTCCCGCTCGATCGCGATTGCGACGATCACGTCTATTGCACGTACGAGTATCCGGGTCCGAAGTACGACGAAGATCCGAACAAGAAGATCGTCGTCACCTATTCGTCGATCAACGGCAACGGCTTCGGCGGTTATGGCGAAACCGTGATGGGCACCAAGGGGACGTTGATCCTCGACAAAGAGCAGGAAGTGATGCTCTTCAAGGACGCCGCCACGACGACGAGCGTGCTGGTGACCAAGGGGAAAGACGGCGCCCCGACGCTCGATACGACGGCTTCGGGCTCGCCGGCCGCGGCCGCTGCCAAGAAGGCGCTCGATGCCGGGCCGCCCAGCCGCGGCTACACGGAAGAGATGGAACACTTCGCCTGGTGCATACGCAATTTCGACTTCGAGAACAACAAGCCGAAGTGCCATCCGAAGGTCGCCATGGCCGACGCGATCATCGCCCTGACGACGAACATCGCCATGCGCGAAAACCGGCGCATCGAGTTCAAGCCGGAATGGTTCGACATCGACAGCGACGAAACGCCGGAAGGCGTGAAGCCGAGCGTGTCGGTGTAGGGGACGGGCGAACGTTGCCCTGAGCCCAGAAGATCGCTGCTTGAAATTAGGCCGCGATCTTCGTTACTTTTCGTGTGCTTTATCCAGGTCCATGATCAGGACAGAGCCGCGGTATCTAGAAGAGCTTGGCGTTGTCGCCGGTGCGTGTCTGCGAATAGCACGCGCATGAGACGGCGTTCGTGTTGGCACGATGCATCGGCCGCGCAAGTATCCGAAGAGCATAATCGGCAACCTGCTTTCCAAGGCAGTTTTGCGCGTGTTGGGCTCTTTTTTTGCGCCCAGTTTGCCACGAGGACGGTGCATATGACGTTCGTAAATAGGCCAAGTCAGCAAGACGCTGACGAATTGTCGGAAGAGTACGTCAATGCTTTCGTCGACGCGATTACAACACGGCCTTACGTGCCCTCGCGAACGCCCCCGCCCACGGGAATTCCAACAGAGCAGAAATCGTTCGAAGCATGGCGATTTGTGCAAAGACTACACGGACGCGGATGTCTCCCGTGGGTCGAAGCAGCGACGCCAGAACAAGCCATACGAGCCTACGACGATTGGGTAAGTTCGATCACGAGTATTTCTGAGGTTTGGGACGCGGCAAAGCATCCGCGAGGCGGCTATCCACAGAATCGCGGGTGGTTTTCCGCGGCGGGATCGAATAGTGGGCTCACACGAGGCACGACCGCTTCGAAGGTTAACGCAACACAGATCCGTAAAGGAAGACCCGAGTCACGCGTTTCCTGGATCAAAGGCAGTCCGACTGCCTCGACCGATTCAAGGACTAGACAATCGCCTCGCGTTTCGCCGATTCATTATGTCTCGGATGAAAATGGTGGTGCGGAAGAAGAGAGATCAGACGCCAAAAACGACGGCATGGGGGCGGCCGGCACGACGGCCGTAGCGGCCGGCGGCGGTATACGAGAGACCAAGGTCCAACTTCCCGCAGATCATCGTGGGAGTTGGATAAGGGGCAAAAAAGGTCACGGTACATTTCGCTTTTTTGACACTCCCGAGAACCGCAAAGCAGGCGTCGCGGGCAAGTCATTTCGATATGTCGATGGCCATATCGCCGTTGGGGGCTTTCCCCCCGAAGCTTACTACGGAGGAAAAGCGTCGGCAGCAACGATCTCCGTCCCAAAGGTTTCCGGCTCTGACAAGGCTGCTGCCGAAGCAGCGATGCGTCAGAAGCTTGGTAATGCAGCGTGGAAGACACCGCCCGGGTATGTCTGGAACCATGCCGGTCCACCTGGTTCGCGAGTGATGGAGCTTGTACGCGAGGAATATCACACCGCGCTTGCGCATAAAGGTCCCGCCGCGATACCACGAGCAACCACACGCGGCCTAACAAATTCAAACCGGACTAGACGCCCTGGTGGCGGCTCGACATCGGCACGTGCTTTAGGCGTTGCCACAGTATATCTGGCGGCCCGCGATGTTCTGAAAATGGCAGGGGCGCTAGGACCAGAGTATCATTCTGACGAGGGCCTCACGTACAAGTTTAGAGATGAAACAGATGGCTCAGAATTTGTCATCAAGCCCGGCTGGATAAGAAGTTCTCGTCGCGAATTCATCTCTGGACCGCGAGCAGGGCAGTCGGAACCAATTTCCAAAGAGGAAGTTGAAAACTATCGCGCGGCTGCAGAGAAAGAATTTGGAAAGTTCGTACCTGGTAAGAATCCTCG
>DASRSQ010000285.1:0-7280 GCA_035656475.1 Gemmataceae bacterium
ATGATGCGCACGTGGGGCGACGCCATCGTCGTGTTGAACGGCGCCGTCGCACCGGGGAGCTGGAAGTAGAAGCGGTGAAACTCCATTCCCTCGACCAGCTGGCCGTGTGCCTCCGGCTCGAAGCAGGTCAACGACGGATCGCACAGTTCCGCGTACGCCTTCCAGTCGGCCCGGGCGATCGAGTCAAGCAGCAGTTGATTGAGCCGCAGCAGTTCGTCCATCTCGTTACTCCGTTACATGTGTCGGGCATCCTTGAATAGGATAATGAAAATCAATCATTGTTGAGGAGAGGATCGCCATGACCCATGGACCGGAACATCACATCGAGCACGCCGAGCACGCCGTTCACGCCAGCCATGATGAATTCAACAAGCGCGTGACCATGTCGATCGCGATCGTCGCGGCGGTGCTGGCGTGCGTGACCATGCTCGGCCACCGGGCCCACAACGAGACGCTGCTATTGCAAGGCGAAGCACTGCGCGTGCAGGCCGAGGCGCTGCGGTTCCAGACCCTCGCCACGCGCGAAAGCGCCAATGCTGGCAAGCAATGGCAGTACTACGGCACGAAGAACCTGTTCAACTTCGAATCGGAAGCGATGCTCGACCAGCTCGGCCTGCTGGCCGGCGCCGATGCTTCCAAGCTCAACGAAGTGCGCGAGAAGTACAAAGGTTACACCAACAAGTACGGCAAAAAGCTCCCCGAAGAGAAGGCAAAGGGAGACGCGATCGAAGCGAAGGTGGACGAACACGTCGCCAGCGCCACCGAAAAACTCGCGGAGTACGAAAAGACCATCGCAAAGGTCCACGAGGTCCACGAGAAGGCGAACCGCTTCGACTACGGTGAACTCGGCCTGCAGTTCGGCGTCGTCCTCTGCTCGCTGGCGATTCTAACCAAGGGGCGCGGGCTCTGGATTATCGGCCTGGCTGCGGCGGCCGTCGGCGCCCTCATAGCCCTCAGTGGCCAGTTCGGGCTCTTTATGGGGCATCATTAGCCGAACCAGGCTGACAAGCGACAGCGGGATCAAACCGGGCCGCTCCTTCGCCGTCGGGAAGATTCCCTCGTTGGCGGACTGGAGTTCATCGACGGCGTAGAACGTGTTCGGATGATGCGTCTCGATCATCGTCACGATCTGCGGGAGCTGGCGACGCTTGACCACCGTCATCACGATCTGCACCTTGCCGGTGGCCCCCTGCCCTTCGACCGCGGTAACGCCGAAATCGGCGCCGCGCAAGCGAGCGATCAGCGACGTCGGATCGCGACGCGTGATGATGCGGACGATGACGGTGCCGAGGGCGAGGCGTTTTTCGATCATGATGCCGACGTAGTTGCCCAGGGCGAAGCCCAGGCCGAAGGCGACGAAGGATGTCCATTCGCTATGGTCGCGCATGATCTGGCTGATGGCGACCAGCCAGATGAAGCTCTCGAAAAAGCCGAGCACTGGAGCGACGATCTTGTTGCTGCGTGCGACGAAAATGATGCGCAGCGTGCCGATTGTGACAACGCACAACTCGGCAAGGAAAATCAATAACGGGACCAACAAAGTTGATGCGTCCACCACCGGCCTCCTTGCACTTGGATGGCCGAACGATACCGCTGCTGCATTGCCAAGTCAACGCGGCATCAACCTTTACATTTCGGTAACGAATATCGTGGCCGCGTGCCGCAAATAGCAATGAATTCGGTGGTTCCGCAATCTGCGTTCGACCGAACCACGATTTCGGCATGCGATTTCTCGTAATCTCAAATCCGATTGCATCGAATGCGTAGTTTGGTTAAGCTCCTACAACTTCACCTCTCTCCAAAGGACAGCTCATGCGTATTCTCTCGGTATTCACCATTGGTTTTGTGATCGCTCTCTGCAGTCTGTCCGCTCGCGGCGGCGAGAAGAAAAAAACCGACGTGGCATTCGACGTCTATGCCAAGGGCTACTTCGTCAAGAACACCGCCAAGCTTCCAGGCAACCCGGCGTTTCTGATCCTGCCCGACAAGAAAGCGTACGACGAAATCTTCGGCATCGGCTTCGTCATGGGGGCGAAGCCGAAGCTGGTCACCGACAAGCTGTTCGACAAGAACGTGATCGTGACGCTGATCAAATCGGGCAACACGATCTGGAAATACGAGGTCGACAGCGTCCGTCTCGACAAGGCTCGCCTGGTCGTGCGCTACACCGCGAAAGGCAAGGAGAGTGCCAGCGCCAAGTTCAACTCGCCATTGATCTTGTCGGTGCCACGTGGTGAGTACACGGAGGTGGTATTCATGGAAGGGGACAAGGAAGCAGGCAAAGTGGCGGTGAAGAAGTAGATCCGGTACAATAGCGGCACGTTCGCGAACCAGGGGGGGACATCGTGTCGCGCACCATCTTGGCCATCCTCGCAATTTCCATCGCCGCGCCGCTTTATGCCGACGAACCGCGTCCGGTCGAATTTCGCAGCGACGTCATCGCCGCCTTGTCGCGCGCGGGCTGCAACCAGGGCGCCTGTCATGGGTCGCCGCAAGGCAAGAACGGCTTCCGCCTGAGCTTGCGCGGCTTCGATCCGGACGTCGATTTCCACACGCTGACGCGCGGCGATCTGGGCCGGCGCATCGATCGTGTCCGCCCCGAGAACAGCTTGTTCCTGCTCAAGGGGACTGGCAGCGTTCCGCATCAGGGCGGCGTCCGCCTCAAGGCCGGCGAGCCCGCGTACGAGATTCTCAAACGCTGGGTCGCCGAGGGCTGCACGGATTCCGGCCCTGTGGTGCTCGACAAACTCGAAGTCACTCCCGAGAAACTTCGCCTTGCTTCGGACGCTCCGACCAAGCAGCTCGTCGTGCGTGCCCACTTCAAAAGCGGCGAGATTCGCAACGTCACCGACCTCACCGTCTTCAGCGTTAACACCGCCGGTGCCGCCACTGTCACGCCCGAGGGGTTCGTGGCGTTCCAGCGCACTGGCGACGCGTCGATCCTGGTGCGCTACCTCGATCAAATCGTCAGCGCTCGCCTGCAATATGTCCGCACCGATCCCGCGTTCACGTTCAAGGCGCCGCCGGAAGTGAACTACATCGACAAGCGCGTTTTCGCCAAGCAAAAGGAGCTGCAGCTCAACCCGGCTCCGCTCGCAAGCGACGCCGTCTTCCTGCGCCGCGTCTATCTCGACACGATCGGCGTCCTGCCGACTGCCGACGACGCCCGCGCGTTCCTCGATTCGAAGGATCCGCAGAAACGCGCCAGGTTAATCGACAAGCTGCTCGACCGCAACGAATACGCCTCGCTCTGGGCCATGCGCTGGGCCGACGTTCTGCGTGGCAGTCCGACCACCATCAGCGAACGCGGCGTGCATTCGTTCCATCGCTATCTCGTCAAGACGATGGCGACCGACAAGCCAATGGACCAGTTCGCGCGCGAGCTGTTGACCGGCCTGGGCAACACGTTGCACAAGCCAGCCGCCAACTTCTACCGCGTCGCCCGCACTCCCGAGGAGTCGGCCGAGTCATTCGCTCAGCTCTTCCTCGGCGTGCGCGTGCAATGTGCGAAGTGCCATAATCATCCGTTTGAATCGATCACGCAGACCGATTACTACGGCCTGTCGGCGTATTTCGCCCAGGTGCAATTCAAGGGCGCGAAGTTCGGCCTCGATGACGAAGTCGTCTATCTGCAACCCGGCCGCGAGGTGCAGCATCCGACGACGCGCAAGAAACAGGATCCAGTCGCCTTCGGCGTCTCGGCTGGCAAGCTCGAACCCGACGAGGATCGCCGGGCGAAGCTCGCCGATTGGTTGACGCGCCCCGACAATCGCTATTTCGCGCCGTCGCTAGTCAATCGCGTCTGGTACCACCTGATGGGCCGCGCAATTGTCGAGCCGGTCGACGATTTCCGCGACACCAACCCGCCTTCGAATCCGGAATTGCTCGATGCGCTGGCCAAGGATTTCGCGAAGAACGGCTATCGCCTGAAGCCGCTGATTCGCGCGATCCTGAACTCGAACACGTACCAACTCGCAAGTGTCGGCGTGCCGAAGCAATCCGCCCAGGCCGCCGATCCAGACCGTTATTTCACGAAGTCAGCGATTCGCATGCTGGCGGCGGAGCAGATTCTCGATGCGATCTCGGCCGCGACCGGCGTGCCGGAAGCCTTCAAGGGCTACCCCGTCGGCACGCGAGCGCTCGAACTGGCGGAGGGAGGCGTCAACCATCCGTTCCTGCAAGCGTTTTCAAAGCCAGTCCGCGACGTAACCTGCGAGTGTGCACGTGAGGAGGATCCGTCATTGCCGCAGATGCTGCACTTGTTGAACAACAAAGGGATGCTGAAGAAGGTCAGCTCGCCCGAAGCCCGGCTGGCGAAGACGCTTGCTCAGCAGAAGGATGATGGGGCGGTGATCGAGCTGATCTACCTGGCGACGCTGTCCCGCCGACCGACTGTTGCGGAGCTCAGCATTGCCACGCGCCACATCGCCGAGGTCGGCGACCGCTCACGCGGCTTGCAGGACGTGCAGTACGCCCTGTTCAACATGGCGGAGTTCTTGCTTCGGCATTGAGTAAAACCATCATGGGCATGGATCAAAAAGTCGTGTTCCCGCGTGAACGGACGCCAAGCTGGCCGGCGCTCGTCGATCTGCTGGCGCGAGCCAACGTGCCACTGCAGATGCGCATGATTGATGGCGAACTGGCGTTCCCGGACGAATTGCCGAGCGAGAACTGGCGCGAATTGCGCGTCGGCGTGAAGACCGGAATGATCACGCTGCGCCGCGATACCGATGGCATCACCCTCGTCATCTGGGGCAACGCCGATGCGGAGCTGCGAAACGCCTGGAACGTCCTCGCATGGGGACTGGCTCAACTGAGCGGCGGATCGGTTGGCACGCTGTCCGCGGACGAATTCAAGGCCACTGCAGGCCTCAGCGTGTGAACGATGCCATCAGGCGTGCGGCGTCGACTTCGCGCAACACTTCTTCGTCGCCGAAAGCAAAAACTCCGCCCCACTCACGCACAGCGGCGCCGTCCGGCAGCGAGGCGAGTCGCCAATCCTTGGAAATGAAGGTCACCCACGCCTTGCCGCGCCATTTCGAGCCCATCGGCCCGACCTTGCACAGCAAACTAACTTCTCCTGTTGTGACGGGCTCGCGACTGATCAGAAATCCCGTGCCGATGTCGCCATCTACATGATCCGAGTAGCACGCGAACCCGGCGCTGGTGAGAAAGGTCTTGGCCTCCGTCAGATTCTGGAAGTTGACCGTTTCGCGTCCTGCGTACCAGGTCACGCCCACGAGCGCAAACAATACGATCCCGCCGGCAGCCAAACTGCAGCGCCACATACAAATACTCCAATGGTGTTTACCGTCCCGAACGCGTGCTGAGCAGAAAAACTTTGGTGGGCTTCGAGGCAGGAAGCAACGCATGCAGCGGCGTCAGCGCCTTGTGCATGGTGTGGGGTGGGATACAATCTCCAACGTACTCGCCTCTTTTATTATAGCATCGTGAGAAGACGAAGGAAACGGCTCCATGAAAAAAATGCCCGCAAGTGCCCGCATTTGCCTAATCTTCATGTCACTCGGCGTCGTCTCTGGCGCCGCCGCGCTCACGGGGGACAAGGCAGCTCCCAAGCTCGAGTATCATCTCGACGCCGGCTGGCCGAAGCTGCCCAATGGCATGAAGCTCGGCGGCATCTCCGCCGTCGCCTCCGACTCCAAAGGCAACATCTACCTGCTCCATCGCCTTAAACCCCACATACTCGTCTTTGGTTCCGACGGAACGTTCTTGCGCTCCTGGTCCGGCGATTTCAAGACGCCGCACGGCTTGCGCATCGACAAGGAAGGCCATCTCTGGATTGCCGACATGGCCAATCACCTCGTGCAGAAGTTCAAGCCTGACGGCACGCTGCTCCTGAAACTCGGCCAGAAAGACAAACCCGGGCTCGGCGCGGATCAGTTCAACAAACCTGCCGATGTCGCCGTCGGCAAGGACGGCGAAATCTATGTTGCCGATGGCTACGGCAATTCTCGTATTGCCCAGTTCGCCAAGGATGGCAAGTTCCTGCGCGACTGGGGCAAGAAGGGCAAAGGCGCCGGCGAATTCAATATCCCGCACGTCGTCGTCTTCGACGATCAGGATCGCGTCGTCGTCGGCGATCGGGAAAACTCCCGAGTTCAGATCTTCGATCGCACCGGCAAATTGCTCAGTCAATGGACCGACACCGGCGCGCCGTATGGCCTGTACTTGCACCAAGATCGCGTCTACCTCGCCGATGGCCGCACAGGTACCATCCGCGTCCTCGACAAGACCGGCAAATTGCTGTCCCGCTGGGATTCAGGGAATGCCAAGGTCGCGCCGCACTGGATCAGCGTCGATGCCCAGGGCGCGATCTACGTCGGCTTCGTGTCCGGAAGCAAGATCGAACGCTGGACGTTGAAATCGTGAATCCTGGCGAGCGGCCCGGGGCAGGTTATTCACAGGGGTGTAAGATATGGAACCGGCGCAGGTGGCCCTTAGCGAGAGCGGCGCCGAACTGTTGCGCAAGCTCGCCGATAAGACCGGACAATCGCCGACCGAGGTGCTGGATGCCGCCCTCGATGCCTATTGGCGGCAGATTCAGTTCGACGAGGCTGGCGCCGACGCTCATCTGCGCAACGATCCGGAAGCATGGGCCGAGTTCCAGGCGGATCAGAAAGAATGGGATGATCCGCCTGACGAAAAAACGCAGGGCGACCAGGCCCCGCCATCGCCGTGACGGCGAATGTCAGCGCGCGGCGAATCCGGCGCCGCCGCCGAGGGCACTGATCAGGAAGCAAATGGTCCAGATCAGCATGACATTTCTCAAGTTCCAATCCGTGGCGTGCATCCAGCCCACCAAATAGGCGATGACCGGCCCGATCAGAAAGCACGGGGACAACACCAGGCAGACTATGGCCAGGGTTTTGCTTCCCCTTTTGAACATAGTTATGATCACGACGATGAAGCAGACGACGCACGCGACTCCGGCGACCCCTGCAAGACCACGCAACAAGATATCCATGGCTTTCTCGTATTCTGAGAGCGAGGTAACGTTTGCTTGGCCAGACTGACTGGCCAAGGGTGTTCGCTTCGAATGCAGGAGCAGCCCTTCTGGACCATTCAACAGCCTCAATTATCGCCGAATGATTCCGAAGGTCAGTTTCCACAAATTCGCAAGCCCAAATCTAAGCCTTGATGAAACACTAGTGCTTTGTCAAGGCTTAGCTGAGGGATCGCGAATTTTTGGAAGCTGACCTTCGGTGTCATCTTGCGCCCAAAACCAGCCACCTAGTTGCGCCTGAAAACCAGCCACTTTG
>DASRSQ010000286.1:0-13085 GCA_035656475.1 Gemmataceae bacterium
ATCAAGGCCACGGTCTTTCCTCGTGTTGTTGCGCAAACGTCTGACACGCGCCCGAACGGCGTCGGTTCGTCAGGCGATTGCGCAATGCCACTGGTGGTATTGGGGAATTCTAATCGGATTGTCAGCCTGGCGGAAGGGGCACGGCCAATTTTTCATCTCGCGTTCATGCGGCGTCCCCGCATATTCCGCAATGCCGGCCTGGTTTTCCAGGTCGCATCTACAGGAGAATGTATACAAAATCCTTCCCGAACTTTGGCGACTTCAAATAGAAGCGAGATGACATGAGCGATCCGTGGTTTCAGACGCTGTTTGCCGACCGTATCGGCGGCGCGAATTATGGCAAAGGGACCGAGATCTACAAATTCGAGAAGATCAAGCGCGCCAAGCGGGCCGCCCTGGCCGCCCATCCAGACCGCGTCCTGCTCGATTTCGGCATCGGCGAAAACGACGATATGGCCGATCCGCTCGTGCGCGACGTCGCCAAGCGCGAGATCGACAAGCTCGAAAACCGCGGCTACGCCGACAATGGCATCGCCGCGTTCAAGGAAGCCGCCGCCGGCTTCATGAAGAAGGTCTTCGGCGTCACGCTCGACGCGGAGAAAGAAGTCAATCACGCGATCGGCTCGAAGCCGGCCCTGGCTATGATCCCCGCCGCCTTCATCAACCCGGGCGACATCACGCTGATGACCGTGCCGGGCTATCCCGTCGCCGGCACGCACACCAAGTATTACGGCGGCAAGGTGCACGAATTGCCGTTGCGCGCGGAGAACGGCTTCTATCCCGATCTTGACGGCATTCCCGCCGACATCCGCGAGAAGGCGAAGCTCCTCGTCATCAATTATCCGAACAGCCCGACCGGCGCCGTGGCCACGCGCGACTTCTACAAGCGCGTCATCGACTTCGCGCACAAGAACAAGATCGTCGTCGTGCAGGATGCGGCCCACATCTTGCTCAGCTACGGCGAGCCACCGCTGAGTTTCTTGCAGATCGACGGCGCGAAGGACGTCGGCGTCGAGATCCATTCGATGTCGAAGGGCTTCAACATGATCGGCTGGCGCATGGCGTTCGTATGTGGCCATGCGAAGATCGTGCAAGCGTTCGCCGACATCAAGGACAACAGCGATTCGGGCCAGTTCATGGCGGTGCAGCAGGCCGCGGCCGAGGCGCTGCGGCACATGGAGCTCGGCGATCGCACCCGCGCGAAGTATCATCGCCGGCTCAAGAAGCTTGTTGACGCCCTCAACAAGGTCGGCTTCGAGGCCAAGATGCCGGGCGGCACGTATTTTCTCTATGTCAAGGCGCCCAAGGGGTGCGGCGATCGCAGCTTCGCCAACGCGGAGGAAGCATCACAGTTCCTGATCGGTGAGCAATCGGTGATCTGCGTGCCGTGGGACAACGCCGGAGCGTTTCTGCGATTCTCGGTGACGTATCTTGCGAAGGATGAGCGCGAAGAAGATGCGTTGATGGCGGAGACGGTGAGCCGGCTAGGACGCTTGCAGTTGCGGTTTTGATGGAGCTAAATCCCTCGCTTACGCAGCGGGCTTGTAGTTGTACAAGCCCGACGGCGTAAGCGAGGCAGCAAGCGGCGACCATATCACAATCCTTCCACTTCCCAGCGTTTGCGGTAGCGGCGGCGGACGTGTTCGTTCGCGTCCTTGTTGTTCGTGATCTGCAGCTTGGCGGTGTCCCAGTTCAGCGTCGACTTCTGGAAACGCGTCGACAGGCAGCCCAGCAGCACTGACTCCGTCAGGTTCGCGGAGAAGTCGAACGGCGCCGACGTGCGACCGTTGCCGCGGATGGCTTCGACGAACTGCAGGTAATGATTCTCGGCGCCGGGATTCGGACGCTGGTAGTCGCGGAACTTTTCTTCGGGCAAGAGGATCGGGGCAGCGATGTAGGGGGAGTAAAGAACGCCATCCGAGCCGATGTAGATCGAGCCCTGATCGGAGAGTTTGCGGTTGCCGATGCGGTTCTGAACATCACGCGGCGGCCGGGCGGCGCCGTCGTACCAGAAGAGAGTCAAGTTGTCGGCCGTGACCTTGGTGCCGGGGAATGTGTAGCGGACCTGGCAATCGAGGCCCCAGTTGTGGGCAGTGACCGCGCCGGCTTCCGCACGCACGGTGGTCGGCGCCGTCAGCGACAGTGAGGCGAAAACCGGATCGAGGATATGACACCCCATGTCGCCGAACGTGCCGGTGCCGAAATCGAGCCGTTTGCGCCAGTTGCCCGGATGATAGTAGCCATTGCCGATGAACGGCCGATCGGCGGCGACGCCGAGCCATTGATCCCAGCTAAAGTTGGCGGGGACGGGATCGGTGCGATCGGGGCGCGCGGCGCGGTCACCCCAGGTTTTGTTGCTCCAGCTATGCACCTCGCGGACCTTGCCGATCGCGCCCCCTTGGATCATCGCCACCACCTGGCGATGCACCTGGTGCGAATGAATCTGGATGCCCATCTGCGTGATCAGCTTGCGGTCCGCCGCGACGCGCTTGAGCCGGCGCGATTCGTAGATCGTCTGCGTCAACGGCTTCTGCGTGTAAACGTGCAGCCCGCGCTGCATGCAACGCATCGTGATCGGGGCGTGCATGTGATCGGGCGTTGAGATATTGGCGGAGGTCAGATCCTTTTCCTTGTCCAGCAGCTCGCGCCAGTCCTGATAGACACGAACGTTCGGAAAGCGCTTGCGAACGTCGGCGGTCCGATTCAGGTCGACGTCGGCGACGGCGACGAGACGCAGATGCTTGCTGGCAGTCAGCGAGCCGATGTCCGAGCCGGCCATGCCCGAGGCGCCGAAGCTGGCATGCAGAACGGTGTCCACTGGGGCCGCGTGAGCGTGCGCACGATAGACGGCGGGCAGGCCGATCGCGCCAACGGCAGCGACAGCGGACTTGAGCGCGGTACGGCGGGTGATGCGAGATTGCGTCGCCATGTCAGATGCTCCGGAAAAATCGAGCGATGGTGGAGAGTGATAATATACCGGACCACGCTATGCCGTGCAAAGGAAAGTGGTCGCACACGTCAACGTTTGAAGAAAACCATGCTCACACCAATCATGCACGGGATGCACATGAAGAAAAAAACCACCACGGCGGCAAGGGCCACGAGATGCCAGGGATACTTGGGCTTCGGCGGCACCGGCCGGCGCCGCGGACGGTCGTCGTCGTCATCATCATCGTCGCGACGCCGCTTGCGCGACTTGGGATCTTCCTCTTCATCGTCCGCCTGCGATTTTTTCTTCTTCTTGGGCTTCTCGTCGCGCATTTCCTCGAGGGCCTCGATGAAGTCCGGATGGACGTTCATCAGCCAGACGCCATTATCGTCCCAGGACATCGCCGAGATGCCCGCGAGGGTCATGCCTTGATCGGCGCGACACAGGAGCACTTCGATCTGCTTCGTTTTCTTGACGGGCCAGCTTTCCATGAAGATGACGGTCGGCCGCCATTCGGCTTTTTTCTTGCCGCACTTCATGCAGCGATTGGGCACCTTTTGATCTTCGAGTTCGTCCCAGAAGATGTAGACTTCCGCCATTCGTTGAGCTCCGAACGCAGGATAGGGAGATGCTAGTATAGGGATCGGCGCGCAAAAAGACCCAATCCATCTGGATTGGGTCTTGCGATTCAAAGCCGCGCGGGTTTACCGGTCCTGCGGGGCCGGGTTTGCGGGCAGTTGCTGTGGAACCGGAGCCGGCAGCGGCTGAATGCGGATGCCGCCGCGGATGACGCCAGGCTGCACCTGGATGCCGCCGGGTTGCGGGACCGGCTGGACGACCGGCGCCTTGCCGTTCGGATCGACGACCTGCCGGCTGATGCGGTACTTGTCGGTATTCTCGTCGATCCATTTCTGCATCGCCTGGGCGATGTCCTGCTGAGTGCGGAGGTTGACCGGGCGATAGCCGTCATTTTGGTTGATGCCAATCAGGTTGAAGAGCTCGTGAGGGCTGGGGATGGGGGCGTTGTAGGTGAAGTTCTTCCAGTCGCCGCCGGCCAGCGCTTTCAGGATCAGCTTGCTCTCCTCGGCGTCGATCTTTTCCTGCTTCAAGGCGGCGCCAGTCGGATTGTTCGGAACGCGGTATTTCGTGATCAGCACGGCGGCGGCCGTGTAGCGTTCCTGATGGTCGTCGGATTTGAGGGCGGCGACCGGGTTGCCCATCACCTTGGCGAGCTGCTTGGCGGATTTCACTTGATTGTCGAACTGGCCATTGTTCTGGCGGACGACGAAGTTGTTGGGCGTCGGCGACAGATAGAAGTTTTCCTTCGAATGCTTGTTGACGGCGAACATGCCTTCCTGGCCAACGGTCAGGTTCATCTGGCCGAAGGGCATGTAGGGTCGACGACCAATCATCGGGCCGCCGGGGACCGGCTGAATGGCGGGCTGAATCTGGATCGCACCGCCGACGGCGCCAGGCTGGAAGTTGCCGTTGCCCTGGACCACGAAAGCCAGGCGAACATTCTGGGCATCTTTCTTCAGGCCGAAGATGTTGTCGCTCACTTGCACGACGGCGACGCGATACTTGACCTTGCCCTGGCCCTGAGCGGGAGCCGCTTCCACGTCCATCGGCTCGATGGCAATGACGCGGCCAACGAAGATGGCATCGGCCTGCGTCAAACGCACGCCTTGCACCATCGCCGGCAGCAATGCCACGCGGTCGGCGACCACGACTTTATTGGCGGGCAGAACCTGGACCTGGGCCGCTTGCACAACCTTCCCCTGAACCTGCACTTGCACCTGCGCCGACGCGGCGCCGGCCAGCAATCCGGCCGCTCCCATTGCCATCAACCATCGCTGCATGAGACACTCCTTATTTACTTCGTTACCTTGGATTTGGATATTTATTTACTAAGACGATTCGCACAGGCCCGGCGATTGCATCGTGCTCGGAATTCTACGGATTTTCCCGCTCGGGATTCAGAAATTCTGCCCGATTCGGGGATGCCATGATTACGACCTCCCTCCCGCAAGTCAAACTCAAAATAGTTCGCCGATCTTCCCACCCCTGGATCTTCCAGAAGATGGTGGAAAAGCCCGCCGATCGTATCCCGCCCGGCAGCGTCGTCGAAATCATCGACAAGCAGAACCAGTGGGTAGGCCGCGGTTTCTTCAACTGGCACAGCCGTATCGCCTTACGGCTTCTGACGACCGATCAAGCCGAGGCAATCGACGCCGATTTCTTTGCCAAACGCCTTGCCCGGGCAGTTGCCTTGCGACGCGACTGGCTGAAGCTGGATGCGGTCACGGATGCCTATCGGGTGGTTCATTCTGAGGGAGATGGGCTGAGTGGGCTGGTTGTCGACCGCTTCGGTTCGACCGTCGTACTCGAATTCTTCTCGGCGGGCATGTTTCGCTTCCGCGACACGTTTCAGGCAATCCTGGCCCAGCATTTTGAAGGTTGTCAGTTCTACTGGTTCGCGGAGGAGCACGTCCAGAAACAGGAATCTTTCGACTGCCACGCTCCAGCCGCGCCGGCGCCCGGGACGATCACCGAACATGGCGTGCGGTTCCGCGTGGCGCCGGGATCCAGGCACAAGACCGGCTTCTTCACCGATCAGCGCGACAATCGCAAGTTCCTCGCCAGCTTCTGTGCCGGCAAGCGCGTCCTCGATCTTTGCTGCAACACCGGCGGCTTCGCCGTCTATGCCAAGACGCTCGGCCAGGCCGAGGAGGTCGTCGGCGTTGATCTCGATGAGCAAGTGATCGCCCTCGCCAAGCAGAATGCGAATCTCAACCAGGCGCGCATCCGCTTCGTGCAAGGCGACCTGTTTAGCTGGCTGCGCGACATCGTGCCAACGGGGCAGCGCTTCGATGTGGTGATCCTCGACCCGTCGAAGCAGACGCGCGATCGCGAGGAGATCGATTTCGCGCTCAAGCGCTATTTCGACATGAACAAGCTGGCACTCCAAGCTGTCGCTCCGGGCGGCATCTTTCTGACGTGCTCGTGCACGGGCCTGGTCAGCGAGGAGATGTTCCTCGAAACGCTGCGCCGCTCCGCCTGGCAAGCAGGCCGCACGCTGCAGGTGCTGCAGGTCGCGGGGGCTGGGCCGGATCATCCATTCCTGGTACACGTGCCGGAAGGCCGATATTTGAAAGCGGTCTTCTGCAGAGTGGATTGAGAAAGTGAACCACCGGGGGGGCACGGGCGATTCGGACTGCAAATTGTGTCCCCTCGGAGGATACGGAGAGAGAAGTGCGACAATCAGGCGAATGACCTGAATTCAACGGCATCGATGATGGAAGTCAGGACTCCCCTGCGTTATAATCCCATACTTGCCTAACACTGACTCCGTCAGGCCGGAGTCTCCCCGTGCTCCCCGTGGTTAACTCTCCCCGGAGATTGACGATGCGGCGATGTGCCATTCTCATTGCGCTGATCGCAAGCGCCGGCAGCGTTCGCGCGCAGGCACCGGCCGACGTCGAATTCTTCGAAGGCAAGGTGCGGCCCATTCTTGTCGAGCGCTGTCAGGAGTGCCATGCGGCTACCTCGAAGAAGCGCAACGGCAAGCTGCACCTGGATAGCCGGGCCGCGATCCTGAAAGGCGGCGAGAGCGGGCCCGCGCTCGTGCCGGGCGAGCCGAAGAAGAGCTTGCTGGTGACGGCGATCCACTACGGCAACGTCGATCTGCAGATGCCGCCGCGCGGCAAGCTGCCGGCGCGCGAGATAGCGATCCTCGAGGAGTGGATCCGCCGCGGCGCGGTGTATCCGGGCCCGGCAAAGGTCGTGGCCAAGGAAGCCGGCATCGACTGGGCGAAGGGACGCACCTTCTGGTCGTTTCAGCCGGTGAAAGAGATCG
Source organism: Gemmataceae bacterium (assembly GCA_035656475.1). Classification (GTDB taxonomy): domain Bacteria; phylum Planctomycetota; class Planctomycetia; order Gemmatales; family Gemmataceae; genus SIAQ01. The sequence goes on from DASRSQ010000286.1 coordinate 6,786, forward strand.
CGCCGCCGATGGTGCGCGACAAGGCCTGGTCTCGCCGGGGCATCGATCCGTTCGCGCTCGCCGCGCTGGAATCTCACGGGCTGACGCCATCGCGTCCCGCCGAGCGGCGTGTGCTGATCCGGCGTGCGACCTTTGACCTCATCGGTCTGCCGCCGACGCCTGAGGAGATCGATGCCTTTCTCAGCGACAAGCGTGCCGATGCGTACGAACGGCTGATCGAGCGCTTGCTCGCGTCGCCGCAGTATGGCGAACGCTGGGGCCGATTCTGGCTCGATCTCGCGCGCTATTGCGATGTCGCCGAGCAATGGGCGGAGGGTTCTGGGCAACCTTGGTTGTATCGCGACTGGGTCGTGCAGGCGTTCAACGACGATGTGCCGTACGACCGTTTTGTGCAGATGCAACTGGCGGCCGATCAGATGCCGGGCGCGGAGCCTCGCGATCGGGCGGCGCTGGGATTTCTCGGCCTGAGCCCGCAGTACTGGAAAGAGCTGCAACTCGACAAGGATGTCATCAAGGGCGTGGTCGCCGACGAATGGGAAGAACGCATCCACACGCTTGGCACGACGTTCCTCGGCCTGACCGTCGCGTGTGCCCGCTGCCATGATCACAAGTTCGATCCGATCAGCGCCGAGGACTATTACGCGCTCGCCGGCGTGTTCGCGAGCATTCGCCATGCCGATGTTTCGGTCCTGGGTGACACCGACGCGAAGGCCGTGCAACAGGCGATGGACAAGATCCAGAAGCTGCGGACCGAGTTCAAGAAATCAGACAAGGCGCGTGGCATCGAGATCATGAAGCAGATCGACGCGATCAAGCTTGCGACGCCTCGCTTCGATTCGTCGCTGGCACGAGGTGTCGTCGATTCTAGCCTGTACGTATTACCTGATGGTCCGAGTCGCACCAAGCTCGAATACAAACCGGGCGTCAGCCAGGACGTGAAGATGCACATTCGCGGCAACCCCGCTAACCTCGGCCCGGTGGTGCCGCGTCGCTTTCTCAAGGTGCTGTCGCCCGAGTCGCCGACGCTGTTCAAATCGGGCAGCGGCCGACTCGATCTCGCTCGCGCCATCACCCGCGAAGGCGCACCGCTCGCGAGTCGCGTCATTGTCAATCGCGTCTGGCGGCAGCATTTTGGCGTCGGCCTCGTCGACACGCCGAGCGACTTCGGCGTCCAGGGTTCGCGCCCCACGCATCCGGAGTTGCTCGACGACCTGACCGCACGCTTCCTCAAGAATGGCTGGTCGCTCAAATGGCTGCACCGCGAGATCATGCTGTCGGCGACGTATCGCCAGGCGAGCACGCACGACGAACGCAAGGCCGCAGTCGATCCGGACAATCGCTGGCTATGGCGCATGAGCCGACGCCGACTCGAAGTCGAAGCCTGGCGCGACGCGATGCTCGCCGTGACCGGTACGCTCGACACACAAGTAGGCGGTAAATCGATCGACCTCAGCGACGTCCGCAACAATCGCCGCACGCTGTACGGCACCGTCAAACGCCGAGAACTGAACGATATTCTGCGGCTGTTCGACTTCCCCGATCCGACGACCCATAGCGCGTCGAGGTTGCCGACGACGACGCCGTTGCAACAGCTTTTCACGCTCAACAGCCCGCTGATGCGGCAGCACTCGTCGGCGCTGGTCGCACGATTGAAGAAGGATGCCGCGACTGATGACGCTCGCATTCGCCGGGCGTACGCGTTGCTGTACGGCCGCTCGGCGACGGACAACCAGATGCGCGTCGGCCGCAAATTCCTCGGCGAGACGCCGAGTGATGAGACGTGGTTGCAGTATGCGCAGGTGTTGCTGGCGAGCAATGAGTTCTTGTTCGTGGATTGAAGGTGCAACGATGACAAATCTCTTCACCCGCCGTCAAGCAATCCAGCGACTCGGCGGCGGCATCGGCGCAATCGGGTTGGCGAGCCTGCTGGCCGAATCGGTCGGCGCCGCGCCAGCGGGGCCGCATTTTGCGCCGCGCGGCAAGCGCGTCATCCATCTGTTCATGAACGGCGGCCCGTTCGGGCCGGACCTGTTTGATCCGAAACCGTCGCTCACGCGCTACGCAGGCCAACGACCGCGCGAGGTAGAACTGCGCACCGAGCGGCCGACGGCCGGTCTGATGGCGGTGCCGTTTCGCTACGGACGTCACGGCCAGAGCGGACTCGAAGTGAGCGAGTTGATGCCGAGGCTGGCGGGCTGCATTGACGACATCTGCGTGCTGCGTTCCGTGCACACCGACAATCCGAATCACGGGCCGGCCCTGTTCATGATGAACAATGGCAGCCAAACGCCGACGCGGCCGAGCCTTGGGGCTTGGTTGTCCTACGGCCTCGGCTCGGAGAACGCGGAGCTGCCCGGATTTGTCGTCCTGTGTCCCGGTCGGCCGGTGCGCTTTGCCGAGCTGTGGTCGAGCGGCTTTTTGCCGTCGGAGCATCAGGGGACCTACATCAATCACACCGATCTCGATCCGCAGCGCATGATCCCGTTCTTGCGCAACGGTTCGCTCAGCATGCAGGCCCAGCGCCGCCAGCTCGACCTGCTGCGCCGCCTCAACGACGAGCATCGCGTCGAGCGCGGCGCCGATCCGGCCCTTGAGGCTCGCATTCAGACAATGGAAACCGCGTATCGCATGCAAGTGGCTGCCAGCGACGCGTTCGACATCCGCCACGAGCCGACGCGCATCCGCGAGGAATACGGTCCGGGCCATTTCGCCAACGCCTGCCTGCTTGCCCGTCGCCTCGCCGAGCGCGGCGTGCGCTTCACGCAGATCTATTACGGCGATGGCCAGCCGTGGGACACGCACAACAACCACAATGGCGCCGTCCGCCAGCTCGCTCGCAACATCGATCAGCCGATCGCCGCCCTGCTCACCGATCTCAAGCGGCGCGGCTTGCTCGAGGACACCCTGGTCGTCTGGGGCGGCGAGTTCGGCCGCACGCCGACGTCCGAGAACGGCGACGGCCGGGATCATAATCACTGGGGTTTCACGATGTGGCTCGCCGGCGGCGGCGTCCGCGGCGGCATGGCCCACGGCGCCACCGACGAATTCGGCTTCCGCGCCGTCGACGCCCGCGTCCACGTCCACGACCTGCATGCCACCATCCTGCACTTGCTCGGCTTCGACCACACGCGCCTGACCTATCGCCACGCCGGCCGCGACTTCCGCCTTACCGATGTGCATGGCGATGTGGTGACGCCGGTAATTCAGTGACGCGTTATTTGTTCCGCAATGGCGGTGAACAATTGGCTCCCCTCTCCCTCTGGGAGAGGGGTTGGGGGTGAGGGCGGAACTTTCAGTCACCGCGTGCTTTAACCCTCACCCCCGGCCCCTCTCCCAGAGGGGAGAAATTCGGTCACTTCTCGATTTCAGGATTCTGCCAGCCGCCAGGCGGCGTCAGGCGATCGCTCGGTCCCCAGGTGCCTGGCTCGTATTCGATCGGCACGCTCTTGTCGTTGAGGATCGGATTGACGATGCGCCACGCTGCCTCGACGGAATCCTCGCGTGCGAAAAGCGTCGCGTCTCCCATTGCCGCGTCGCCCAGCAGGCGCTCGTAAGGCTCCATCTCGTCGGGCGGCTGATGATGCGCGACCAGTTCCGCCGACTCGCCCACCATGCGCTCGCCTGGTTTCTTGACGCGCGTGCCGATCGCGATCACCTCTTCAGGGCCAAGGCGAAAGCGGAAGTAATTGGCGCCGGGCAACTGCGCCTCGTCCAGCACGGGATGGGCAATCGGCTGGAAGCGGACAATGACTTCGGTCGCTGTGATCGGCAGGCACTTGCCAACGCGCACAAAGAACGGCACGCCGGTCCAGCGTTCGTTGTCGATGTCAAAGCGGATGGCAGCAAAGGTCTCGACGCGCGAGTCGGCTGCGACGCCCGGTTCCTGCTTGTAGCCGCGATACTGTCCGCGCACGACGCTCTGTGTATTGAGCGGGCGGATTTTCTGCAGCAGCTCGCCGCGGGCATCACGCAGAGCCTCATGGCTGTTGTCGTGCGGACAGTCCATCGCCAGGCAGGCGACGGTTTGCAGCATGTGGTTCTGCACGACATCGCGGATGGCGCCGACCTCTTCGTAAAACTTGCCGCGACCCTTCACGTCGAACGCTTCCGCCATCGTGATCTGCACGCTCTCGATGTGCCGATGGTTCCAGCCGGCGAGCAGGAACGGATTGGCGAAGCGGAAATAAATCAGGTTTTGCACCGGCTCCTTGCCGAGATAATGATCGATGCGAAAAATCGATGGCTCGGGAAACCATTGGTGCAGCGTGTGGTTGAGCACCTTGGCCGACCCGAGATCCCGACCGAACGGCTTCTCGAGCACCAACCGCGCATGTTCAGGCTGGCACACCGTCGCGATTCCCTTGGCGACGGTGGCGAACAGGCTGGGCGGGATGGCGAGATAGAACAGCGGCCGCTTCGCGCCATCAATTGCCGTGCAGAGCTGTTTAAACGTCGCGGGATCGGTGTAATCGCCGGCGATATATTGCAGGAGCGTGCTGAGCTTGGCGAACACAGCGTCGTCGAATTTACCGTGCGTCTGAATGCTCTCCTTGGCGCGGGCTCGAAATTGTTCAAGGGTCCACGGCGTGTTGGCAACGCCGATGATCGGCACATTGAGCCGGCCGCGTCGGACCATGGATTGAAGCGTGGGAAAGATCTTCTTGTACGCCAGATCGCCGCTGGCGCCAAAGAACACCATCGCGTCCGATTGCAAAGGCTCGGGTGCCATGATTGGCTCTCCTGGTTGGGCCGTGTCATGTTAGCGATGATTGGAGTTGGCGTCGCAGCAGTCGCCCGCATTCTCATGCTGGCACAACACCGCCGGCAACGCGCGAAGCGCGGCGCGATTCCAGCAATGCGCGCCAGTCACTCATTCCTGTGCCGGTCTTGCCGGAAACCTCGAGCACCGTCATACCGGGACGAACGCGCTCGATGCTTCGATACACAGCATCGCGATCGAGGTCGACCGCGTCAGCGAGATCAATCTTGGTCAGGATCGCCACGTCCGCGGTGTTGAAGACGGTGGGATACTTGAGCGGCTTGTCTTCCCCTTCAGTGACCGAAAGTAAGACCGCGCGCAGGTCCTCGCCCAGGTCGTAGCTGGCGGGACAAACAAGGTTGCCGACATTTTCCAGGAAGAGGAAATCGAGCTGGTCGAGCTCCCAGCCGGCGAGGGCGTTCTCGACCATGGCGGCCTCCAGATGGCAAACCGCGCCGGTGGTAATCTGCCGGACCGGAGCGCCGGAGCGTGCAAGGCGGGCCGCGTCGTTGTCTGTGGCAAGATCGCCGACGAGAGCCGCGACGCGATATGGTCCGTGCAGCATCGTCAGCGTCTTTTCGAGCATCGTCGTCTTGCCCGCGCCGGGACTGGACACCAGGCTGACAACGAAAACGCCGGCGTCGTGGAAACGCTGCCGCAGGGCGCGGGCCACCGCGTCATTTTGCTTGAGCACGTTCTGACGTACTTCGACGATGCGTGTGGTCATTCGATCTCCAGCGCGACAATTTCCATTTCTCGGCCCTGCGTCACCTCGGCCGATGCGGCGCCGCACTCCGCACAGCAAAATTCTTGCAACGACACGATCCCTCGCTCCTCAGCGCAGCGCGGACAGCGGATGCGCACGGGGACTTCGCGAATCACCAGCTCGACGTCGGAAGATTCGCGTGCCAGGTCGAATGCCGACGTCAGCGCCTCCGGGGCGACGCCAGCGAGCGGACCGAGCTTGAGATGGACCGCGCGCACGCTGACACCGCCGCGCCTCGCCGACTCCTCGGCGACGATGTCGAGAATGCTCATGGCGAGCGATAGCTCGTGCATGCCTCACATCTTTCGAATGTGCTTGTAATGGCCCACATCAAAGGAGGCCGCGATGATGCCGGCCAACAAGACCGGAGCGACCAGCAGCACCAGCAGAATCCCGAACAGCCTTTCTCCGAGCCTAACCATATGCCGCCGTCCTTTCTTTGCAAGTTTCCGTGGTCGCGATTGCGTCGAGCGAACCGGTTCGCAGCCTCTCGATCATTGACAGGATCATGGCGGACCGCCGCCGGTGTCGAGTGCGAGATGACTGTTGGTGCGCGCGTCGTACCAGCGCGGCGACATGACCAAGGTGTACGTGCCGTTGAAGTCTCGTTTCTGCGTCCGCAGCATGGTCGTCTGATTCCACAGATGCTTGCCGTCGACCGGATTGCCGAGCAGAGCATTGCCCAGCGTCGTCCACAACACAAAGTTGCCGAACTCCGCGAGCGTAATCCCTTGATCCCGAGCGCCGGGCCGACGTTGGCGATCAAGAGAGCAAA
>DASRSQ010000287.1:0-6823 GCA_035656475.1 Gemmataceae bacterium
GTAGTCACCGTAGGTGAGGCCGTAAGCGATCGTCATGGAGCGTTTCTGGCTCGACGCATCGTCCACCGGCTAGACGCTCTGGACGATGACGTTGGTCGCCCCCTGACGCTTGATGTCTTCGATGGCGTCCTGCATGCTTCCTTCGCCGAAGGCCATGACGGTGATGACGGCGGCAGTGCCGATGATGATGCCAAGCACCGAGAGCATGGACCGCAGCTTGTGCAGCCACAGGCTGCGCAGGGCGAGAACGAAGCTGCGCCGCGATTTATCCCAGAGGAGAAGGAACTGGCTGGAACTGGTCGGATTCATGGGGTTACCTTATCGACTCCGACAACAGGGAATTGAGGCTCGCAACGAAGCCGGAGGCGACCTCGCCGCCGGTAGTGCGATTGCTGTTGAACTCATCCGTTTCGATCTTGCCGTCGCGCATGCGGATGACGCGCTTGGCCCAGGCGGCGATGTCGTTCTCGTGCGTGACCATGATGATCGTCTTGCCGGCGTTGTTGAGACGAATCAACATCTGCATGATCTCGTCGCTGGTACGCGAATCGAGGTTGCCCGTCGGCTCATCAGCGAGAATCACGTGCGGATCGTTGACGAGGGCCCGGGCGATGGCGACACGCTGCTGCTGACCACCGGAAAGCTGCATCGGCCGATGATCAAGCCGCTCGCCGAGGCCGACGAGCTCCGCGAGCTGAATGCAACGCGCGCGCGTCTTTTCGTTGATTCGGCAGCCCTGATACAGGAGCGGCACCTCGATGTTTTCCACCACGGTGTACTGCGGCAGCAGGTTGTACGACTGGAAGATGAAGCCGAGATAACGGCTACGGATCTCGGACAGGCGATCGTCATCCATGTCGGAAACGTCGTCTTCGCCAAGAACGTAGGTACCTTCGGTGGGGCGATCGAGGCAGCCAAGGAGGTTGAGCAGCGTCGATTTGCCGGAGCCGGACGGGCCCATGAGGGCGACGAACTCGCCCTGTTCGACGGTGAGCGAAACGCCGCGGAGGGCCTTCACGATAACCGATTCGAGGAAGTAGTGCTTCGACAGGTTGTCGATACGGACAATTGCAGGCATATATTGAAAATCCTCGTTCCCAGGCTCAGCCTGGGAACGAGGCACTGCTTGTTGTCACTGCTTCTTGAAGGAACGATCCTGGCCGCCGCCAGAGGGCGCGCCCTGGGGCCGCTGGAACTTGGCATCGGGCGGGCCGCCTGGTGCGCCGGGACCGCCGCCTTTGCCGCCGCCGTCTTTCTTGAAGCCGCCTTTTTTCTTGCCGCCGTCTTCAAATTCGGCGCCGCGGCGGCTGCCCGGGGTGCCGGGTTTGAGGTCGCTCTTTTCCGGGATCAGCGAGCGCGGGTTCATGACGACCCGATCGCCTTCCTCGAGGCCGGAGATTACCTGGACCACCTTGTCGTTGCTCAGGCCGACGACGATGTCGCGCTCGTGGGCGATTCCCTGCCCGTCGAGCACGTAGCACTTTCGCTCGGCACGCATGGCCACGTTGCCGACCACCGACTGGATCGGCACCACCAACACGGGCTCCTTGGTTTCGTCGGCGAGGATCGTGACCTCGGCGCTCATGCCGGGCTTGAGCTTGTCGCTGTGGGGATCGAGATCCTCGATCGAAACCATCGTCTGATACACCTTCACATCGGACGAGAAAAACTCGGCCTGGGACGCGATGGTGGCAACGGTCTTGACATGTCCCTCGTATTGCTTGCCGGGGAAGGCATCAATGCGGATCTTGGCACGATGTCCCGGAAAGACAACCGTCTGATCCTTTTCGCGCCAGTCGGAATACTCGTCCTTGTACTGCTCGAAGCCGAACTGGTAGGCGAGCATGCCGATGGGGTCGTGGCGTCCGAAGTTCATGCCGTAACGGAGCGCGTCGGTGTAGCCAGTCGGCCGAAGGTATTCGCCACGCACCTTGGACACCATAGCTTCGTGGACGCGGGCGTTGACGACCATCTTGGCGAGATTCGGGATGCGGATCAGCTTCTGGCCTTCGCGGACGGGTTCGCCCTGGGCGACGGTACCTTGCTGGGCGCCGCCGCCGAAGCGTTGTTGTTCGGGGATGTAGTAGACGATCATGCCTGACTGCGGGGCGGTGATCTTGTAGAACTTTTCGTCCTTTTCGAGATCGCGCAGCTTGTCGAACTCCTGGTCATAGACCGCCTTGGCTGCCGCCTCGCTGGCCTGTACCTGCTTCATCTTCGAATCGGCCTGAATGACCGCTTTTTTGAGCTGGCGCTCTGCTTCCTTGACATCGCTCCATTTCAGGGTGATGTTACTCTCGCGATCGAAGATGCGATAGATGTCGAGATCTCCCTGGGCCTTGCGCAAGGCGATCTCCACGCTGGACAGACGGGACTGGTCGGCGTCGGACTGGCTGAGGCTGTAGAAACCCTTCTTGACCATGCGCTGCGACCAGGCCGCGCGATCGAGCCAGGCGTCCTTATCCGAACGAGCTGTTTCAATGGTGCCTTCGAAGATGCTGACCTGTTGCAGATACGCGCTGGTGAGCTTGCCTTCGGCCTTGGCAGTTTCTTTTTTCGAATCGTCTTCGAAGCCATTGGCGAGATAGGTGCGGATTTGCGCCTGCGTTTCCATGTTCATCAGCTTCGTGCCGGCCGTTTCACCGGCGTATTTCTTCAGCTCCAGCTGAAACTTGATGAGGTTTACCTCGGCGGTCTTGATCGCACTGACGTTGTCGCTTTCCTGGATGACGGTGGCGTTGGTGGCCTGGATCCAGTTGGCGTAGCTGGTGTTCTTGTTGTTGCGCTGGGTCTTGAGCTGATCCTGGAAGCCTGAATCGTCGAGATCGACGATGGGGTCGCCGAACTTGACCTGGGTGCCGTCGTCGACGACCCATTTGATGGTGGACGCAGTGGTGCCCCCCTTGGTGCCCGCCTTGACGCGAACGATGATGTCGCTGTTCTCGGCCGATTCGAGCGAGCCGCGTTCGACGATGGTGACGCGGAGCGGCTCCTTTTTGACGGTCCAGGTGGGACCGGTGTAGGGGGTGCCGACGAGATAGCCTCGCATGAAGGTCAGGGCGCCGACGCCGGACGCGGTCAACAGCAGCAGGATGCCGACCCAGAGATAGATGCCGAACTTGCGGAAGGCGCCTGGCTTGTTGGGCCCATGTTGCCTGGCAGGCGGAGTGCCGTTTGGATGATTCTGGGTTTCGGTAACATGGGGAGATGGTGAAGTCATCGCTTCATGCTCCAGAGGATCGGTCGCGGTGCTTGTATGAGACCCTGCTCAAACGACCAACAAATGGGCTCGGCAGAATAGGCGGGTCGAACCAAATCGGTTCGGTGAATTTTCCGAAGCGCGGGGTACTCGTTTGTGGATTATAAGGCGAGAGCGAACGAATTGCAACGGTGCGAATTTGCGTTGTAAAGGGGCCCAGGCAAGAAGGGCAAGGATTGCGGATCATCGCGGTTATGCCATCTGCGCCGAAAGTGCCGAGCGAAGAAGAAGGAGGGCGTGCTTATTACGCCCGGCAGCGGGACCGATGAAGACTTTGCCGCTCGCCAGCGGCTCTATGAAGGAGGACGTGCGATGACGGTCAAATATTCGTGGGCGCTACTGATTCTGATGGCATTTTCAGGTTTCGCCAGCGCCCAGGATGGACGGTGCGATCACAACGGCTGTCCGCACGGCATCTATCCCATCGGGCACTACTGGTGGCCGACCTACTACCGTCTGCGCGGCTGGGTGCATCCATCCTATCTGGACCGCTATCCCCCGGGCCCCTTCCCACCGATCCCGCCGACCTTCGAGGACCATCGCTATCGCTGTGCCTCGATCCCGCCGGCGCCAACCTCGGCGTACGCCAATCCCACCGCGTATTTCGGCCGACCGCTGGCCCCATCGTCGGCGCCGGCGTATGCCGCTCCCGAGCTCTACTACGGCCGTCCCATCATGCCGCGGAATTAGCGTAAACCTCGCTTACGCGTCGGGCTTGTGGCTTACCGTTCCACCGCGCGGCGATCCGACACCACTTGCGGCGTCAGGAACACCGGACGCGGGCCCGGCGGCGCCGCTCCGTTGATTGGCTGGGGCGCCGGCACGGCGTTCATCGGCTGTATCGCGCCATTCAGCGGACGCGGCGCCGGCAAGAGCTCCAGCGGTTGCGGCTCGGGTGAACCGGGCGCTCGCGGCGCCAGCAGCTCATCCGTCCACACGCCGCGACCATCCATCGTCAATCGTTCCAGGTCCAGATAAAGCTGCATGCGCGTGGCGTACAGGCTGAGCCAGATGTCATACATCTTGGCCTGGGCGCCGTTGAGGCCATTGAGCGCTTGCAGGTACTGGTTGGTCAGGGCCGCGGAGTTGGCGGCGCCGTTCGTCGACGATTGCTTGAGCTGATCCGGGTCGGCCGGCGCGACGATGACTTCCAGCGCGTTTTCCACCTGCGAATAGAACAGGTGCACAAGCTGCTGCTGAATCTTGTAGTTGGCGGCGAAGAGCTGCAACTGACGCACGTCGAAGCGCACCTGCACCGCCACGTTGTCCTCCAGCACCATCAAGGAACGCCGGGCCGCCTGGTAGTTGATCAGGGCCGTACGATACGTGTTGCGCTGGGCAATACGGTTGAGCGGCAACTGGAAGTTGAGCGCGAGCTGCTGATTCGTCGAGTTCGACGAGAACACCAGCGGCCGCACGCCGTCGGGCGGTGTCTGACTGGTCAGGTTATACTGCACGTTCAAGACGCCGAGCAAGGAGTTGGCCGTGACGCGCAACTGACGCCAGGCGTCCACGAGCTGGGCTCGCGCGTTCATCAGGTCGAGGCGACTCGTCAAAGCCGCCTGCACCGCCTTCTCCTGGGCGAGCTGGACATCGGCGGTCAGCAGGTCGAGGTCGCCGAGCATGGCGGGTGGGATGTCGGGCCACGCCTTGCGCACGATGTCGAAGCGTTCGTTGCGCGCCCAGACCAGCACGGTTTTCGAGGCCGACGCGACCAGGCGGAAGAGCTTGATCTGCTCCACCGTGGCGACATCTTTCTTGATGAGCTTTTCCCACGGCTTGCTTTCGTAACGCCGCATCAGCACTTCGAGGTTGCCAACGTCCAGGTCGTATTCCGCCTCGGCGAGTCGGGCAGCGCTCTCGGGCGGGAATACTTCTTTTTTCAGCTCGAGGTCCGTTTTTTGATCCAGGAGCTCGCGCCGCTCGGCGGAAACCTTGGACATGCGCTTTTTCAACTGAGGTTCATTGAGGTTGGCCCAGTTTCGCCAGGTGTCGAGGATCCTGCTCGCGAACTTGGTGCCGACGACCAGTTCGTCCTTTGTGAAGATCTGCCCCAGCGTGCCGCGCAACTTTTCAGGCGGCACATCCTGCTGCTTTTCGAGCAGGATTTGCACGTCGTTGGCAGCATCGATCACGGCGTAATACTTGTCGAGCTGATCCGTGACGGGCCGACCCAACGAATCGTCGAGAATCAACGGCGTGTTCGCCGGCAGGCCCAGCACGATCTTGAACTGATCGAGGCCGTTCGTGACGAACTGGCGATCCGACAGGACGGTGTTCTTCGCGTTGTAGAGCGTGCTGCGCACTTGGTCGACCTGCAACGGCGAGAACATGCCGCCTTCCTGATAGGCCTCGATGATTTTGACGGCTCGTTCCAGGTCCGCGACAAGCTTCTGGTCGACGGCCATGTCGAGCTGCCGATAGAGCACGGACAGGTAGCCGACGAAGCCGCCGGATACGTCGGTGCTGGCGATGCCGAGGGCCGCGAGCGTGGAGATCGGGCCGGCAGTGGTGCTGGCGAAGGCGCTGCGCAGATCGGTCGGCGGCGTCGTGCCGAGGGCGACGGCGACGTTGAACTGCTCGCGAAAACGATAGTAGGCACGCATCGCATAGAGGAGATTGCGTTCGGTCTGGGTCAGCGGTTCGAGGTTGACCGCCTTGCCGCCACCTTGCAGGAAAGGCTGCACGACATTGACATTGACGGTGGAGGCACTGGTGAAGCCATTGCCGACGAAGTTGAAGACGGTCGTGTTGGTGAAGTCGGTGGTGAGCAGGGCGCCGGTGCTGAACAGCTTGCTGAAGCCGATGTTCGAGGTTCCCAGCCAGCGATTCTGCAGGCCGGCATTGGACGTCGGACCGGCCCACTGGCGAATCCAGTCGGCGGTGGCGGCCCATTGATAGGCGAAATTGAAACGCTGTTGCGTGACCGGCAGTGCCGTCAGGTACAGGCTCTCGCGAATGCTCTGATAGGTCGGGCTATTGATGACGCCCAGCTCGATCGCCTGATCCATCGACAACAGGAATCCGGAATACTCGGCAGCGAGTGGCTCGTCGAACAAGGTCTTGATCGGGCGCTTGCGATTGGCGGTGGCGGTAACCTCGGCGCGGTTCTGGGCGTCCCAGGCCTTGACCATCTCCAGGTACGCCGTGCCGCGTACGAATTCCGTCCCTCGATGGCCGGGCTTCTGTGGATGCGGCGACAGGTTCCACGCGGCCTCATCATCGGGAGGCATCAGCGGCCGGTCGGGATTGGTCGGATCGCCGAAACGCGAGCGTGGATCCGGATAAATGTGGAACATGTCGACCTTCCACGCGTCATACTTATCCTTCTCGTTGATGATGTCATAGACTTCCTTGTCCGCGGAGTTGCGATAGAAAGCGCGGGTACAGCCGCCGATGCCTGCCGCACAGAGGAGGAGGAACAGCAGCACACATCGAGCCTCGCGTGTGCTGGAGTGGTTGTTCGGGTGGGTCATAACGCCTCGCGCGTACGTAAAGCCGGACGGTCTCCGCTGTCGGAATGGCCGTTACAATCGTTATCGGCGGAAAAGTTTGCCCACTTGA
>DASRSQ010000288.1:0-2071 GCA_035656475.1 Gemmataceae bacterium
AAGCCGATCACGCCACCCTTTGCGGCTAGCTTCTGTACGAGCCAGTCGGGCATGTTGCGGGGAATGTCGTTCACGGAACGCAAACCGTGATGCGTGGCGATGACGGGATCGGTGCTGATATCGATGGCTTGAGAGATTGCCTCGTCGGAGGCGTGCGAAACGTCGATCACCATGCCGAGGCGATTCATCTCGCGGATGAAAGCCCGGCCACGCTCGTTGAGTCCGTGCCACTTCGCCTGCGAGCAGCAGGAGTCGGCATAGTTGCTCGTCCAGTTATGGGCGGACAGCTGGACGGAGCGAAGGCCCAGACGATACATGTCGCGAAGCACAGCAGGGTCGCCATCCAGATCGAAGCTGCCTTCGATATCCAGGATTGCCGCGATCTTTCCGCCTCGGCGGATACGCTCGATATCGGAAGCGTTGCGGGCCAGTTCGATGGTTTGCGCGTTGCGCGCAATCTGATTGAGCGCGCAATCGATCATCCGCAGCGCCTGCCTGGTCTCGAGGCGGCCGGGGTAGTAGTCTTCGGTCACGAAGATCGAAAAGAAGAGGGCTCCCAAGCCGCCTTCGCGCGCCCGCGGCAGGTCGAACTGACCGTCGGATTTGCGCTCACCGATGTCGCCGCCATGGTAGAACTCGCGATCGACCGCGTGGAGATGACCGTCGAAAACCAGCGCGGAACGATGCAGAGCGGCGGCGCGTTCGGAAATGGAGGGCTGAGCACCAAGGAAGACCGCCGCTGCGGCAATCCCCAGCAAGAACCGGACGGAACTATAATCGGGAGTGCCATGCGCCCTAAACTTGCGGCAGTCGTCACCACTTACTTCAAGTACTCGCATGCGCAGCATATCGTCGACCGCTTTCTGGATGGCTACGGCTGGAACGGCGCCCACCATTATCCTCCCATGGATCTGGTCTCGCTGTATGTCGACCAGGTCGGCCCAAACGACCTGAGCCGCGAGCGGGCCGGGCGCCATCCGGGAATGAAGCTCTGCTCGTCAATTGCCGAGGCCCTGACGCTCGGAACGGGCAAACTGGCGGTGGATGGCGTGATTCTGGTCGGCGAGCACGGCAACTATCCACGCAACGAAAAAGGACAGACGAAGTATCCACGCTACGAATTCTTTCAGGAGATCGTGAAGGTCTTCCGTGCGAGCAATCGCTCTGTCCCCCTCTTCAGTGATAAGCACCTTTCCTGGAACTGGGACTGGGCTCGCGAGATGTACGACACTTCGCGCGACCTGCGGTTCGGGTTCATGGCTGGATCGAGCCTGCCGGTGACATGGCGGACGCCTTCGGTGGAGATGCCGTTGGGGGCTCGCATCACGGAAGCGCTATGCGTGTGCTACGGTGGCGTCGACAGTTACGATTTTCATGGCCTGGAAACGATTCAGTGCATGGTGGAGCGCCGGCGGGGCGCCGAGACCGGCGTGGAGTGGATCCAGGCCTATCGCGGCGACCGGTTCTGGGATGCCTTGCGTGAAGGCGTATGGCCGCGGGCCCTGCTGGATGCGGCGCTGACGCGAAGCCACACGCTGACGCCGGCGCGGGCGGGGTTCAACCATATCTTCCCGTCCGCGGATGACATGCGTCGCCTGGTGCGCGATCCCGTGGCATACCGTTATCAGCATCGGGACGGACTCAAGTGCACCATGCTTTTGATGAACGGGCTGGTTCGCGATTTCAACTTCGCAGCATACGTTGACGGCGCCAGGCAGCCCTGGTCCACACAGATGTACCTGCCGATGCCGGATGGCCGAACCACGCTGGCCAATTTCTTCAGCCCACTGGCGAATCACATGGAGACTCTCTTTCTGAGTGGCCGTTCGCCATATCCCCTCGAGCGAACTCTGCTCACCACCGGGCTCACGGCCGCGGGTGTCGAGAGCCTTTACCGCGCCCAGGCCCGCGTCGAGACACCGCATCTTGGGATTGCGTACCAGCCGGTAAAGGAATCGACCTTCTGGAGGACCTGACCATGCTGACGCGACGTACCTTCTTGGAGACAGCGGCCTTCGCGGCAGCGCCCCAGAGCCGCCCCATACGAATTGCGATCATCGCGACCATATAT
>DASRSQ010000289.1:0-4849 GCA_035656475.1 Gemmataceae bacterium
CGAATCCGAGTTGGGGGCATCGGCTTTCTTCAGATTCCGCCTCGCGACGGACACCCTTGCCTAGCCTTGCGGTCCGGGCCATCCCCGCCCGCAGAGGACTCGCACCTCCTGAAGCAGACCATACCTGGCACACAACGAAAACGGGAGTCGTCCAAGTGACGACTCCCGTTCGGATGCTGCTACGATATTGTCCCTACTCCTTGGCCGTCTCCACGGCGGTCGCCTCGGGGGGCAGGGCAATCGCCTCGAAAGCGCCGGGCGTGATCTTGACCTCGGCTTCCTGGTGCCACTGGAAGCCGGTGCCTGCCGGGATCAAGTGGCCGAGGATCACGTTTTCCTTCAGGCCGACGAGGTAATCGACCTTGCCCGCCAGGGCGGCTTCGGTGAGGACCTTCGTCGTTTCCTGGAAGCTCGCGGCCGAGATGAAGCTGTCGGATTGCACCGCCGCCTTAGTGATGCCCAGAAGCTGCGTGCTGCACGTCGCCGGCACCGGGTTCTCGTGTGTCGGCGGCTTCTTGTCCTCTGCTTCGAGTGCCGCACGGACCTCGTTGTACTGGTCCTTCGAGACGATCTTGCCCGGCTCGAACTTCGAATCGTGCGGGTTCTTGATCTTCACGCAGTCCTTGAGCCGATTGTTCACCTCGCGGAACGCGAACCGATCGATGACCGAGCCCGGCAGCAATCCGGTATCGCCCATCGTCTCGACCTTCACCTTGCGCAGCATCTGCGAAATGGTGATCTCGATGTGCTTATCATCGATGTCGACGCGCTGGCTGCGGTAGACGCTTTGGATCTCGCGAACCAGATAGTTCTGCACCGCCTCCAGGCCGCTGATGCGAAGAATATCGTGCGGCACCAGCGGACCATCGACGAGCGCGTCGCCGGCTTTCACGTAGTCGCCGGTGTGGATACGCATCGGTTTGCCGCGCGGAACGAGATGCTCGACCTCGTGCCCCTTCGGCTTGCCGTTGTCGTCGACTTCCTCGACGATGATCGAGCGTTTGCCCTTCTTGGTTTCACCCAGGCGGACGCGGCCGTCGATCTCGGCCATGACGGCCGGATCACGCGGCTTGCGGGCCTCGAAGATCTCGGTGACGCGCGGCAGACCGCCGGTGATGTCCTGCGTGCCCGCCACTTCGCGAGGCGTCTTGGCGAGAACGCTACCGGCCGACACCTGCTGTTCCTGGCGAACTTCGAGGTGGGCCTTCTCGGGGATGTAGTGGACTTCGAGGCCTTGCCCCTTCTCGTCCTCGATGACGATCTGCGGGTGCAAGTCGCCCTTGTGTTCCATGATAACCCAGCGCTCGGCGCCCGACGCGTCGCGTTCTTTGCGGAGCGTTTCGCCTTCGACGATGTCCTCGAAACGAATACGACCGCCACGCTCGGCGAGAATCGGCGTACGGTGCGGATCCCATTCGCATAGCTTCGTGCCGGGCGTGATCTGCTGGCCGTCATGCACGAACAAGTACGAGCCGTTCGGCACCGAGAACTCTTCCACGATGCCCTTCGGCCCATGGATCTGAAGCTGGCCGTTGCGGGTGAGGGCGACGGTAGCGCCCTTGTCGTCCGTGACGGCGGTGATGCGGATCAGCTTGACCGTGCCGCCGCGCTTGGCCTTGTGTTCCTTTTCCTCGACCTTTCGGCTCGACACGCCGCCGATGTGGAAGGTACGCATCGTGAGCTGCGTGCCGGGCTCGCCGATCGACTGGGCAGCGATGATACCGACGGCCATGCCTTCCTCGACGAGCGAACCGGTAGCGAGATCCATGCCGTAGCACAGCCGGCAGATGCCCAGGGTCGCTTCGCAGGTCATCGGGCTGCGGACAACGACGTTGTCGATGCCGAGCTTTTCGATGGCGCGGGCCTGGTCCCATGTGATCATCTCGTTTTCGTTGACGACGGGGACTTCATCGTCATCGACACGCGTCGTGATCGCATGCCGGCTGACGCGGCCGCGGATCGTCTCGCTCAAGCTGCGCTCGATTTCTTCGCCCTTGTAAATGGCACGCTTGGTGATGCCCTGCGTGGAGCCGCAGTCTTCCATGGTGATGACGACGTTCTGGGCAACGTCGGCGAGCTTGCGCGTCAGGTAACCGGAGTCAGCGGTCTTGAGCGCGGTGTCGGCCAACCCCTTGCGGGCGCCGTGCGTGGACGAGAAGTACTCGAGCACGCTCAGACCTTCGCGGAAGTTCGCCTTGATCGGCGTTTCGATGATCTGGCCGGACGGCTTGGCCATCAAACCACGCATGCCGGCGAGCTGACGAATCTGCTCGACGCCGCCACGAGCACCGGAGTGGGCCATCAGGAAGATCGGGTTCAGGTAAGGCACGCCACCACGGACGTCGTGCTTGAGTTCTTCCATCATCTGCTTGGTGATGCTGTCGCGGGCGTTCGTCCACAAGTCGATGATCTTGTTGTAGCGCTCGAGCTCGGTGATGAAGCCCTTGAAGTACTGCTTCTGCACCTTGTCCACGTCGCCGTCGGTGTCCTTGACGATTTTTTCCTTGTTGAGCGGCGTCTTGAGATCGTCCGTCGAGAAGGACAGACCGCTGCGCGTCGATTCGCGGAAGCCGGTCTCCTTCATGCGATCGAGCAGTTCGATCGTCTCGCGCCGGCCGAGAAGCTGATAGCAGTCCGCGATGATGCGGCTCAAGTGCTTGCCGGACAACGCAAGATCGTAGAACGGCATGTGGGGCTTGAGGATGTCGTTGAAGATCACGCGGCCGACCGTCGTCTGCACGAGGAGGTTCTTCGGATCGCGCGTGATTTCCTCGACCTTCACCTTGTCCTTGTCGACCGGCACCTCGCTGATGACTTTCTTCTCGATCGGTAACCGAACCTTGATGCGAGCGTGAATGCCGACCTTCTTGAGTGCGAATGCGAGGAAGACTTCGCCGGGATTGGAGAATCGCATCCCCTCCCCCTTCATGTTGATCGGCAGACTTTTCCTGTAGTCCTTGATGCGGTCGTCGAGGACGCCGCCGGGGGAGACGAACATCTGCAGCGGGTCTGCCGTCAGGTAGTAGCAGCCCATGACGATGTCCTGGCTGGGCGTGATGATCGGATGGCCGTTCGACGGGCTGAAGATGTTGTTGGTTGCCATCATGAGCACGGTGGCCTCGACCTGTGCCTCGATCGAGAGCGGCAGGTGGACGGCCATCTGGTCGCCGTCGAAGTCCGCGTTGAAGCCCTTGCAGACGAGCGGATGGATGCGGATCGCGTTGCCTTCGATCAGCACCGGCTCGAACGCCTGGATACCCATGCGGTGCAGGGTAGGGGCGCGATTGAGCAGAACCGGATGGTTCTTGATGACTTCTTCCAGAATATCCCAGACCTCATCGGCCTTGCGTTCGAGCATCTTCTTGGCTGACTTGATCGTGTCAGCATGCCCGAGTTCTTTCAGGCGGCGAATGATGAACGGCTGGAACAGTTCGAGCGCGATCTTCTTCGGCAGACCGCATTGATGCAGGCGTAACTCCGGGCCGACGACGATGACGGAGCGCGCGGAGTAGTCGACTCGTTTGCCGAGCAGGTTTTCGCGGAAGCGGCCCTGCTTGCCCTTGATCATGTCGGTCAGCGACTTGAGTGGACGGTTCGAGGAGCCGAGCACCGGCCGCTTGCAGCGGTTGTTGTCGAAGAGCGCGTCGACCGACTGCTGCAGCATCCGCTTCTCGTTGCGCACGATCACCTCGGGCGCGTTGAGATCGACCAGCTTCTTGAGCCGGTTGTTGCGGTTGATGATCCGGCGATAGAGATCGTTCAAGTCGCTCGTGGCGAAGTTGCCCGAATCGAGCAACACCAGCGGCCGCAGGTCCGGCGGAATGACCGGGATGCACTCGAGCACCATCCATTCGGGCTTGTTCGGCGGCCCTCCCAGGCCGCTATCGCGCAGCGACTCTACAACTTTCAGGCGCTTGACGAAATCGCGCAGCTTCTGCTTGGACGACTTGTCCTTGGAGGTCTCGGCCGCGAGCTTATTGCGCAAATCGAGCGAGAGATCGACGAGGTTGAGTCGTTCGAGCAACGCCTTGACGGCTTCAGCGCCCATGCCGGCCTTGAACGCTTCGCCATAGGTCTCACGGGCGCGGCGGAACTCGTCCTCCGTCAGGAGCTGTTTTTCCTTGAGTGGCGTGTCGCCCGGATCGGTGACGACGTAGTCCTGGAAGTAGATGATCTTCTCGAGGCTCGTCGTCTTCATCTCGAGCAGCGTGCCGAGGCGGCTTGGCATTGCCTTGAAGAACCAGATGTGCACGACGGGAGCGGCCAGCTCGATGTGCCCCATGCGCTTGCGGCGCACTCGCGAGTGCGTGACCTTGACGCCGCAGCGATCGCAGATCATGCCCTTGTACTTCATGCCGCGGTACTTGCCGCAGGAGCATTCCCAGTCCTTTTCGGGGCCGAAGATGCGCTCGCAGAAGAGGCCGTCCTTTTCGGGACGGTAGGTGCGGTAGTTGATCGTTTCCGGCTTTTTGACTTCGCCGAACGACCAGCTACGAATGTCATGGGGACTGGCGAGGCTGATACGCACGGAACCGTAGTCATTGATGCGATCATAGTTGGCTTCACCGGCGCTCATGCAATGCCCTCCCAAAATTGAACTCGTGGAACGAGTTTGAGAACTTACTTCTCGTCTGATTCCTCTGACGGCTCGGACTCGGCTTTCGCATCTTCAACCAGTTTCAAGATCGCCTTGCCGCCGCCGTTCTTGACCATCTTGCCAAGGCTGTAGAGCTTGTCATCCGCGATCTCGTCGCCGTGGGCAAAGACCATGCTGAAAAAGTCAGCCTTGTCCAGCAGCTTTTTGTTCGCCCGGCGATGAGGCGACTCCATCGCACCATATTTCAATGCG
>DASRSQ010000290.1:0-4792 GCA_035656475.1 Gemmataceae bacterium
ATTGAAGTCGCAGGTGCTGAAGCGACTGGCGGCTGAGCGTGGCGGCGTGCCGTGGAAACGCTGGGCATTGGCGGCGGCTGCGGCGGTTTTGTTGGTTGCCACGCCTGCCGCGATCCTGTGGAATGCGCCCCCGAAGCCCGAGTTTGTCGTGCCTAGCGATCGTTTGGCGTGGACCAAGGCGGAAGCTGAACAATACCTGAACAACAGCGGCATCCGTCTTCCCTCGTTACCTAATGGTCTCAATTACGACTTGCTGCGCCAGATAGATTTGGTGCCAGTAGAGGGGCGCGCTGTCCCGCGACTGAAGTTCTTGCGTGCGGACGGCTTCGCGTCCGTCGATGTTTACGTTGTTGATACTCGCCAATTCGATCTCACCAAGATCAAAAGCAACCCTTCGGTGGTTCCCCTTCCGATTGAGGGACAGGAAACCTATTTCTGCTTTCACCTCCAGGGCGGCAATATTGATTGGTTGAGGCCCCCTGTCTTCTGAGTAACTGTCAATCAACACCAGCCCCATGCCCCAGCGAGGGACTCCTCGCTGGGGCATCGGGCTGGTTGTCATTTCGTTGCCGACTGTTCATTCGATTTTCCTCGGCCGACGTCTATCATGTTAACGTCCCGCGCTAATGGACTGAGCGCCCATTCAACTACATTGGAGTCATCGCATGCATATTCGGCTCGTTGCCTTGGCTTTCCTTTCGCTGACCGCATCTGCCGCCTTCGCTGACGATTGGCCGCAATGGCTGGGCCCCAAGCGCGACGGCGTCTGGCGCGAAACGGGGATCATCGAGAAATTTCCCAAAGATGGCCCCAAAGTTCGCTGGCGCACCCCCATCAACGCGGGCTATTCCGGGCCTACCGTCGCCAATGGCAAGGTTTACGTCACCGACCGCATCCGCAACGGTGACATCCCCAAGGCCAAGAAGAAATCGAAAGTGCCCGGCACCGAACGCGTCGTCTGCCTCAATGAAGCCGACGGCAAGGAGATATGGAAATACGAATATCCCTGCGAATACCAGATCTCCTACGGCTCCGGGCCGCGCTGCTCGCCGATCGTCGACAGCGGCAAACTCTACACGCTCGGCGCCATGGGACACCTCTTCTGCTTCGACGCCGACACTGGCAAGATTCACTGGTCGAAGGATCTGCTGAAGGAGTACAAGATGACGATCGGCCAGTGGGGCTTCGCTGGCCATCCGCTCATCGATGGCGATCGGCTGATTTGCCTGGTCGGTGGCAAAGGCTCCGTCGCGGTCGCCTTCGACAAGAACACCGGCAAAGAACTCTGGAAAAACCTGTCCGCGACCGAACCCGGCTACGCGCCGCCGATGATCTATGAAATCGCCGGCAAGCGCAATCTCATCATCTGGCATCCCGAAGGCATTTACGGTCTGGAACCCCAATCGGGCAAGGTGCTGTGGTCGCAGAATTACGGTTCCCACAACTACATCAAGGCCGGCCTCACCGTACCGACGCCGAGGCAGGATGGTAGCAAGCTCTTTTTCACCGCATTCTACGATGGCCCGATCATGCTGCAGTTCAACGACGCCGGCCAGCCGAAGATCCTCTGGCAAGGCAAGGGGACAGGCGAACTGCCCGAACGTACCGACGGCCTGCACAGCATCATGCCGACGCCGATCATCAAGGACGGCCACATCTACGGCGTCTGCTCCTACGGTGAACTCCGCTGCCTCGACGAAGCCACCGGCAAACGCATTTGGGAAACGTACAAGGCCACGACTGGCAAATCGGTCCGCTGGGGCAACGCCTTCATCACGCCGCAAGCCGATCGGTACTGGCTGTTCAACGAGCTTGGCGACCTGATCATCGCCAAGATGAGCCCGAAGGGCTACGAAGAGATCGACCGCGTCAACATTCTGGCGCCGACCAACACGATGGCGGGCCGCAAGGTCGTATGGTCGCACCCCGCGTTCGCGAATCGCTGCGTGTATGCGCGGAATGACAAGGAGATTGTCTGCATCTCGCTGGCGAAGTGAGCTGATTCGTTTAGCCCCGCCTCGCAGAGGAGGGTGGACTGCATCCATTTTCCGACGAGCGATCTTGTCCGCCCGCCTCTCCGAGGCGGGGCTAAACAAGTGTTAGAACGTAAGCGCTGCCTGCAAATCCGCGCGCAAATCTTCCACATCCTCGATACCGACGCTGAGCCGCACCAGGCCGTCGTCAATGCCGCGCGCCTGGCGGATGTCCGCCGGGATCGACGCGTGCGTCATCGTGGCCGGATGGCAGACGAGCGATTCGACGCCGCCAAGGCTCTCGGCGAGGCTGAAAAGTTTCGTGCGCGTCATAAACTTGAGCGCGGCGTCCTTGCCTCCCTTGATGCTGATGCTGATCATGCCGCCGAAATCGCGCATCTGTTTCTTCGCGAGATCATGCCCCGCGTGGCTTTTCAGCCCCGGATAGTAAACGCGTGCAACGCCCGGATGCGTCGCCAGCCAGTCGGCGAGCTGGCGAGCGTTCGCGCAATGTCGCTCCATGCGCACCGCCAGCGTCTTGATGCCACGCAGCACCAGCCACGAGTCGAACGGGCCCGGCACGCCGCCTGCCGCATTCTGATAAAACGCGATCGGCGTCATCAAATCCTTGCCGCCGACGACCGCGCCGCCGACGACATCGCTGTGGCCGCCGAGATATTTCGTGGTGCTATGCACGACGAGGTCGGCCCCGAGCTTGATCGGTTGTTGCAGGTATGGCGACGCAAACGTGTTATCGACGGCGAACACCGCGCCCGCCTTGTGCGCCAACTCCGCGATTGCCGCGATATCGACGATCTGCAGCAGCGGATTGGTCGGCGTCTCGATCCAGACCATTTTCGTCTTCGCGGTGATGATCGAACGAAACCCATCGGGCCGCGGATCGTCCGTGTAGCGCGGCACGATGCCCCATGGTTTGAAAACGCGTTCGAGGATGCGAAATGTACCGCCGTAGAGGTCAGCGGCGGCGGCGACTTCGTCGCCCGGCTTGAGCTGCGCGAGCACCGCATTGGTCGCCGCCAGGCCGGATGCGAAGGCCAGCCCGCGTTCGCCTCCCTCGAGGGCAGCCAGGCACGACTCGAGGGCGGCACGGGTCGGGTTGCCGGTACGGGAATATTCGTAGCCCTTGTGCTGGCCCGGGGCGGCCTGCGTGTAGGTCGAGGTGGCGTAGATCGGGACCACCGTGGCGCCGGTTGTCGGATCGGCGTCCTGGCCGACGTGGATTGCTTTCGTGGAAAAGCCTTGTTCGGGATTGCTGGACATGATGCATTCCTTTGTGATGTTGCGGTTCCTCTGCTCAAAGAGTAGCGGACTCGCTCCGCGAGTCCAGACCGCACTCGCGGAGCGAGTGCTCTACTCTACGCATTCTCTTTCCTTGCCTAATTTCTATAATCCCTGCAACAATAGCGTTGTGCCGCAATCCTCAAGAAAAAGGACTTTTCCGTGTCTTCCACCAAGCGTTATCTCTTCACCAGCGAATCGGTTTCGATGGGGCATCCGGACAAAGTCGCGGATCAGATTTCCGACGCGATTCTTGATCACTGCCTGGCCGCCGATCCGATGAGCCGTGTCGCCTGCGAGACCATGGTGACCACCGATCTGGCCATTGTCTCGGGCGAGATCACCACGAAGGCGGACCTGTCGCGCGAGGTGGTCGATCGCATCATCCGCGACATGGTGCGCGAGATCGGTTACGTTGATCCCGACATTGGCTTCGCCGCCAAGACTATGCAGGTCCACATCAACCTGCACAAGCAGTCCCCCGACATCTCAATGGGCGTGGACGTTGGCGGCGCCGGCGATCAGGGCATGATGTTCGGCTTCGCCTGCAAAGAAACCAGCACGCTGATGCCGTTGCCGATTTATCTCGCGCATCGGCTGATCGAGAATCACGCGAAGCTGCGTGAGAAGGCGACCATCAAGTTCCTGCGGCCCGATGCCAAGAGCCAGGTGACCGTCGAATACAACGGCGACGGCACGCCGAATCGCATTCATACCGTCGTCCTGTCGACCCAGCACGACAAGACCGCGATGGACTCGAAGGGCCTGTTCTCGAACGACGCCCGTGCCGAGATCATCGAAAAGCTGATCCTGCCGACGCTGAAGGCGGAACGCGCGGACCTGCTCAAGGGCGAACTGGTGTCGGTGTTGCCGGGCCAGGCGCCGGGAACGGTGCCGGATAC
This sequence comes from Gemmataceae bacterium, assembly GCA_035656475.1. Lineage (GTDB taxonomy): Bacteria > Planctomycetota > Planctomycetia > Gemmatales > Gemmataceae > SIAQ01. The sequence goes on from DASRSQ010000290.1 coordinate 4,175, forward strand.
CGCGGTGCGTTGCCACATCAACCCGACGGGCAACTTCGAAACCGGCGGCCCGCACGGCGACTGCGGTCTGACCGGCCGCAAGATCATCGTCGACACCTACGGCGGCCGCGGCCGGCACGGCGGCGGCGCGTTCTCCGGCAAGGACCCGACGAAGGTCGATCGCTCGGCCGCGTACATGGCTCGCTACATCGCGAAGAACATCGTCGCCGCGGGCCTGGCCAACGAGTGCGAGGTGCAGCTCTCCTACGCCATCGGCTATCCCGACCCGCTCAATATCTGGGTCAACACCAATGGCACCGGCGTCAAGAACGTGACCGACGATCAACTCGTCGAGTTGATCCGCAAGAACTTCCAGTTGACGCCAAAGGGGATCATCGAGACGTTGCAACTGCGTCGGCCGATCTACAAGGAGACCGCCCGCAACGGCCACTTCGGCCGGGAACTGGCTAACTTCACCTGGGAGAAAACCGACAAGGCCGCCGCGCTGAAGAAGGACGCGGGCATCTAGGCCAAGTCGGTGGGCAAAAATCACGAAGACCGGGGGAGCAATCTCCGGTCTTTATGTTTTGGCCAATTGGTGCGACCTTATCGCGGACGGCGTTGCAGGCACACACAGTG
>DASRSQ010000291.1:0-3636 GCA_035656475.1 Gemmataceae bacterium
GCGGTGCTCGCAGTGTCGTACTATCCGGTTCGGCACGCATGCGAGGTGAAGCCATACGTCTTCGACCTCGGCTTCGCGGTGCTGTACCTCGCACTCACGCTGGCGTATTTGCGTGGCACGTCGACGCGCTGCCTGATCGCCCTCGCGCTGATGACGCCCATCGCGGTGTTTGCGTCCTACCCGTCGGTGTTCGTCGCCGGCTCGGTGAGCCTGGTGCTGTTGCCGACAATGCGAAGCGCGAACTGGACGCAGCGTTCGCTGTACGCGCTATTCAACCTAATGATGATCGCGTCGTTTGTCGTGCATTTCGGTTTCGTCGGCCATCACCAGATCGACGCGGCCGAGGCACAGCGGACGCGCGAGTTCCTGCGCAATTACTGGAAGGATGCGTTCCCGCCCGATTCGTTGCTGATGTGGCCGCTGTGGCTCCTCAAGGTATTCACCGGCAACATGCTCGCGTATCCCGTCGGCGCCAAGAACGGCGGCAGCGCCGTCACCTTCCTGCTTGTCGTCCTCGGGTCCATCAGCCTCTGGCGCTCGGGGCAGCGCTCGCTCCTGGCACTCTGCTGGTTTCCCTTCGTCCTCAACCTTTTCGCGGCCATCCTCAACAAATATCCGTTCGGCGACAGCGCACGCATCACGCTGCACCTGGCCCCGTTCATCTGCATTCTGATGGCCCATGGTTTTGCCCACGTCCTCACCTCGATCCGCTCCCCCCTCTGGCAAACGCGCCTGCACCTGGCCTGCTATGCCCTCCTGATCGCCTGCGGCATCGCGGGCATCGCGCGCGATCTCGTCCATCCGTACAAGACGGAGCACGATCGCGACGTGCGCCTGCTGGCGCGCGACATCGCCGCAGGCGTCGGTCCGAACGAGCCGGTGATGCTTGACGCCGACCGCGATGAGCAGTTGCTGCCGGAATTCCTCTGGAACCTGCGCGCCCGGCAATTGCCGTTGCGTTGGCGGTCGGAGACGGTCGATGCGTCAACGCGCTCCTACTGGTTCGTGCAATGCCGTCACGACGCGGACGGCGTGACGCCAACGTTCGCGGGCTGGCGCTGCGTTGCGAGCGAGCTGCGCATGGTGCCGCCGGAGAACGACAAGTTGCAGCCGGTGTATTGCCGATGGGTTCATTTCGAGCGCGAGTGATACAATAGTTCGAGGCACACGGGCACACCTCCTCGTTCCACGCTCCGCGTGGGAACGAGGAGCAAGGGATAACCACGATGTCGGCGCCGTCGGAGCCACGCAATCCGTTTTACCTGTTGATGCTGATTGTCGGCATGATCTTCGTGGCGACGGTGCTGGCGTATGCGGTGGTGCCGATGCTGGAGGAGAAGGCGCGCGACGCGGGGACGGAGCCGCCGGCCTCACCATTTCGTGAATCGTTGCGCACCGATGGCTGGAAGTGGGTGCTCGTCGAGGTCGCGGCGCTGGTGATTCTTAGTCTGCTGAGCATGGGGCTGGATCGCTATCGCCGCTGGAAGATCGAGAGTACGGCCGCCGCCGACAAACCGGGCGATGCGGCGCCTCCTTCGACCAATCATTCCGCGCCGCCGAGTTGAGCGATGGCGAATCCCATTCTCGGCCTCGACATCGGCGGGGCCAATCTCAAGGCCGCACATACGAATGGCGCTGCGCGTAGCGTCCCTTTTGCCCTGTGGAAGAATCCGGGCGGCCTGACGGCCGAACTGCGCCGCCTGATGGACACGATGCCGGCGCACGAGCGGATCGCCGTCACGATGACAGGCGAACTGTGCGATTGCTACGAGACGCGCCACGGCGGCGTCCTGGCGATTTTGCAAAGCGCGCTCGCCGCGGCCGGCGCCACGCCCGTGCGTGTGTGGTCGACGAGCGGCTGTTTCATCGATCCGCAGCAGCTGCAACTCGAGCCATTGCGGGTAGCCGCGTGCAACTGGCTTGCGCAGGCACATTTCGTCGCGCAACGCTTTCCCGATCGATGCGCATTGCTCATCGACACGGGCTCGACCACAACCGACATCGTTTACCTGAATCGCGGTCATGCGGAGCCAAATTGTCTGGTCGATGCGGATCGTCTGGCATCTGGGGAGCTCGTCTACACCGGAATTCGGCGCACGCCCATCAGCGCCGTGCTCGGCCTGCAAGGCCAGGTGGCGGCCGAATTCTTCGCGACGATGCTGGATGCATATGTCTTCGCGGGTTTGCTGCCGGAGGATGCCGACGATCGGGATACGGCCGATGGCCGTCCATTGACGCGCGCGTTCGCGCATGCACGACTGGCACGCATGCGCTGCGCCGATGCGGAGACGTTCAGTGAAGCACAGGCACGCATGCTGGCGGAGCAGGCGGTGGCGGTGCAGACGACGGCGGTGGTGGAGGCGTGTCAGCGGGTGCTGACGGCGAAGCCGCCGGCGGAGTGCGCGATCGCGTCAGGCTCGGGAGCGATGCTCGGACGGCGCGTCGCCGGGCGTTTGCGGTTGCCGGTGACATCGCTTGACGAGCTGCTCGGTCCGCAATTGTCCGAGGCGGCATGTGCCTATGCGGTCGCGTGTCTGGCCCAGCAGGAATCAGCGCATGCGTGACCTGATCGTCGCGAAGGTGGGAGGCAGCCTGTACGACTGGCCCGGACTCGGCGATGTGCTGCGGTCCTGGCTGGCGAGTGTCGGCGGCTGCGACGTGATGCTCATTCCTGGCGGCGGCGCGACGGCCGACGTGATCCGCGATTTTCATCGCACGCATCCACTCGATGAGCACGCATCCCACTGGCTTGCGATTCACGCGCTCTCGCTCAACGCCCGCTTCCTGCAATGGCTCGTCCCCGAGTCACGCGTGACGGCCGATCGCGCCGCCGGTGTCACGATCCTCGACGCCTGGCCGTTCTTCGACGCGGACGAGCGGCGGCCCGATCCTTTGCCGCACTCCTGGCAGGTGACGAGCGACTCGCTCGCAGTGCGAGCAGCAGTGTTGCTCGGCGCCCGCGAGCTGATCCTGCTGAAATCGATCGACTGGTCGGGCGCCGACTGGCGCGAGGCGAGCCAGGCCGGTGTGGTCGATGGCTATTTTCCGGAAGCCATGGCGCAAGCGCCGGCAACGCTAGAAGTGCGCGTCGTCAACTTGCGAACCAGGCAATGACTATAGATCTTCTTGGCCACCCCGTGCCCCAACAATTTGGAGTTACTGAAGAGCGAGTTGCCGCCACACCTTCCAGTTGAGAGCCGCGGGCGTGCGATACAGGCGCCGGAGAAATGATCCTGAATCGTGTCAGACGATTTCTTCGATGACTCGCCCATGTACCAGAGTGAGGCGTTCGCGGCGCCCGAGGTGAGGATAACTGAGCTCGTCCTGATCGAGGCCGAGTTGATGCAGGATGGTGGTGTGGATGTCGCGCAGATGGCAGCGGTCGTCGATGGCGCGCAGGCCGATGGCGTCGGTGGCACCGACGATCGTGCCTCCCTTGATACCGCCGCCGGCCAGCCACATCGTGAAGCCGAGATTGTGATGATCGCGGCCGCGGCCGCCCTGGGCCTCGGGCGATCGGCCAAATTCGCCGCCCCATAGCACCAGCGTCGACTCGAGCAAGCTGCGGCGTTTGAGGTCCGTCAACAGCGCGGCGACCGGCTGATCGGTTTGCCGGGCCATGCGGAGATGGTTCTC
>DASRSQ010000292.1:0-1853 GCA_035656475.1 Gemmataceae bacterium
AGCGGCTTTGCCAGTAACGTTTGCGTCCGTTTGGCAACCGATTCGCGATCGGCGTCGGTCTTGACAATGACGGCATCCTTTCCGATTCGCTCCGAGGCGGTGGACGAGACGGCATTGAATCCGCCGTCTTTCGAGAACGTCGTGCAGCCTGCGAGGAAAACCATCGCGGCGATGCCGACGCTGATCCGAGTCAAGATGAATCGTTTCTTCATTTCGGGGACCCCTCATGCATCGAGGGGCTCTCGCGGACGTCGGCCGTGGGCTCGGCGGGAAGCGTACCGTGCTTCATGTCGTCCGTCATCCCGTTCTGCATTCTGTTCTTGCTTGCGCCCCGCATGGGCTTCGCCGTCACGGCACGATTGAGTTGTTGCCAGCTAGGCCCCTCGCCATCGCGATAGGGCTGGTACCCGTCGAAGGCGGACGGCGCGGTGAGCGCAGGCACGGACGCAGACGGATCCGCCGGGTCGGCAAGCGTAGTCGTGGCGCGCGCGAGCGACGGCAAAGTAGCCGCCGCGACGAGCAGCGCCGCAGTAATCGATCGCATTTATTTTCTCGTCGTGAGTCGACTGGCGATCCCGAGCGGGACAGCCAGCGTGAAATTCAGGCCGCGACTTGTCTGTCGCGAGCGAGCATCAGACGGATAGGTGGCGAGGAGGACGTTCGATGCCGTCGGTCAGGAACGACACGACACCGGCAGAGGGCGGAAGGGGAACGATTGCACGGCTCACGTCAGCGCATACCGCGACCGCAGGCGTAGACGGCAATGCCACGCCTAAACAGCAGGACGCACATGTCGAACAGAGATGCGCGTGATGGGTGTAGTGGGTGTGATGCGCATTGGCGCAATGTCGATCGTGGTGATCGCCTGCAAGCGTGGCGTCCTGGCCGACATGGAGGACGTGCTGATCCGCCTCGACCTGCTCCTGATGGGACGCGCCCATCTCCATCCTTGGGGCTTGCACGGCGGTGCATTTCGCCGAGATAGCCGCGAACGACTGAACCGGAATGCTCAGCACCAGCAATAGGACGATCAGGAATCTGCGGCAAATCGACATAGAGGCGGAGTCTAGCATGCGACTACGCCGTATAAAAGATCGAGAAGGTATCGCCGTGTAATCGGCAGGTCGGCCGTTCGCCATTGGCGTCTTGCTGGCCCAGCCGTGGATCCAATTGATCTCAATCAACGCGTGCTCCGAGGCCTGTTCTACGATCCAAATGAAAGGTCTAGCCAGCTAACAGCGCGATGTTGCGCAACCGGTATTGGGGCTGATCAAACGGCGGGTGCCGATTCCGTCGATCAATGGACAAGCGCGGCATATTCTTCACGCAACAGGCAGGAATCGCGATGAGCCACAAACAAGAAGAGGTCCGGCTATCGAAGCGCCCACGCCGCTTGCCGAAGAATAGTGCGCCGCCCGTTCAACAATCGATCTCACGTGAAGAATACGAAAGCCAACTGCACGATCTTCAAATCGAACTCGTCAAACTGCAGCGCCATTTCATCCGCTGCAAGAACAAGATACTCGTGCTATTGGAAGGACGAGACGCGGCGGGAAAAGATGGCGCGATCAAACGCATCGTCGAACACCTGAGTCCACGCGACACGCGTGTCGTCGCACTCGGGCGACCGTCGGACAGGGATCTCGGCGCATGGTACTTTCAGCGCTTCGTTCCGCATCTTCCCGTCGCCGAGGAACTCGTTTTCTTCAACCGAAGTTGGTACAACCGGGCTGGCGTGGAACACGTCATGGGGTTCTGCACGCCGGAGCAAGTCGAAGAGTTCTTTCAATCCGCACCGCGATTCGAAGCGATGCTGGTCGACTCCGGTATCCGGCTACTGAAGTACTACCTTG
>DASRSQ010000293.1:0-12589 GCA_035656475.1 Gemmataceae bacterium
AGACGTTTCAGAATCACTGTTCCACAGTCGACATCCTTGCGGATTCATGGCTCGGCAGGAGCCTCGCCCTCCCAGTATGTCCGCAAGGTTTCAAATAATCTACCGACTGTACCACGCGATCAGCTTTTCCAGCTCTTCGTGTTCCGCCAGGGTCCGGATGTAGAAACGCGTATGCGGGAAGCCCAGAATCGGATTGCCGCCGAAATGCTCGTCCACCAGCATGATGGCTCGTTGCAGCGCCGCGGCGGGCGAAAGACTGGTGAAGGCACGGGCCAACCAAAGGATGGCCGGCAGGGTCAGGGCCAGCGATTCGACACCGTTCCAGACGGTCTCCGCGTAGCTCGATGGACTGCAATATTGAAGCGAACTCAGCTTGATGAGATAGTAACGTTCCAAAACCTCATCGAATTCCGGCGGGAAGAGGCCCGTGCGTGCCTCCACCTGTTCGAAGGTGACGCCGTCGAGCAAGCGGTTGAAGGCGGGAACCGGCCCGCGGCCGCGGATGAATCGCCAGCCCGCCAGGGCCCGCGCCAGTCGGCTGCGCTTGATCGTCCCCGCCAGCCGGCCCCAATCCTTGCGAGAATACACTGTCGCCATCAGCGTGCGGAACAGCACGCGGCCAATCCATCCCGGCGCAGCAAGATCGCTGGCCTGCCTCGGCACCTGCGCGTCGTCCAAGCCGCGGCGAAGTTCTTTTAAGCGTTTCTGCAAGCCGCCTCCCGCGAATGTGGCGGTATCCGCCTGCCGACAGAGAGCGACAAGGGCCACGCATTTGCGCAGACGCCTTTCCACGCGGTCGGTCCGATCCTTCAGAATATCGACGAGCACCTCGGTAAATTGGATCACCTCGGACCAGGACGCCTTCAAGCCGGCGGTCAAAGGCGGCGGCTCAATCGTGGCGCCGTCGCGACCTGCAAATTTCTCCAGCCCGTTCGCAAAGACCTGGGCGGCCGCCAACTGCGTTGCAATCGAGTGTCCCTTGCTATCAACGACAGAAGGGCACGAGAAGCGCAGCCCCAGCCGGTAGTGATTGCCGGCTGCGATCAGCAGAAATGGGAAGTAGCGGCAGCCGAACGGCTTGACCTCGGGCCCGAATCGTTCATGCAGTCGGCAGCGATTGGCGGAGGTCAAGAAGACGCAGCCACCATCCGGACGATGTCGAAGTGCCCAGGTGTTCGCGACCAAACTCTTGCGTTCGAACCACGGGCCGGGACCGATCTCCGGATCGTTTGCCAGATCCAGGGCCTCGATGCGATTCTTCTCCTCGTCGGTGGCGACTACTTCGAGTTCCCGACAGCAATCGCCGCAGACGTGGCAATCCCAGTTCTGCACCACCGGAAGACTTCGCACAGGCAGAGTCATCGCACTAACCCACGGCGACGAAGATAATTCAGCACCAGCCGATCGAACGGCACCTGGTTGCTCGTCATCATATAGGCGATGCCGCGGCGATTGCAATACTCCTGCAACTGCCCCTGAAACGCCGCCAGGTTCTGCTTGTACTTCTTGATTAGCGGCCCCGAAATGGTGATCTCCGCCTCGTCCGCGTCCTCAATGTCGACCAGCTTCAGATCGCCGACCAGCGCTGGTTCCAGCTCTTCCTGCGACAGAATCTGGATCACATAAATGTCGTACTGCCGGGCGACGAGATAGCGCAGCGCGTCCTCGTAGCCTTCCTTGTCCATCATGTCGCTGAGCAGAACGACGATGCCTTTGCCGGACGATTTCATCGTGAAGGTCTTGAGCGAAGCGGTCAGATTGCTCGGCCCCGCGGGCTGCAGCTTTTGAAGGAAGTCGAGCACGCGCCACAGCGACTTCCGCCCGCGCACGGCCGGCAGGCTCTGCGTGACGTTGTCGTTGAACGCCTCGATGACGACGCGATCCATGTTGACGAGCCCGATGAACGCGAGCGCCGCCGCCACCTGGCGAGCATAGTGCAGCTTGGACGGGGTGCCGAAGTCCATCGACAGGCTGTTGTCGATGAGGACGTAGAAGTGGAGATCCTCTTCTTCCTGAAACAGGCGAATGAAGAGCCGATCGAGCCGGGCGTAAAGGTTCCAGTCGAGATGGCGCAGATCGTCGCCGATGACATAATTCTTGTAGTCCGCGAACTCGACCGATTGCCCCTTGCGTTTGCTCTTGCGCTCCCCCTTCATGAGGCCGAGAAAGATCTTGCGCGAAACGAGCTCGAGCTGTTCAAGACGATGCAGGAACTGCGGATCGAGCAACGGTGCTTGGATGCCAGTTTCGGCCATGGCCAGGATTCCGATGAACTTAATTCATTGAGAGTTCTATTTACGCTAGCACGTACCGGCTGGATCTCGCCAGAGGATAGAGAACGCAGAGTTATGTCAGCCGGACTGGTGCGGAATCGTAACCAAGCAAAAAATAAGGGCTTGCGGAAAATCGCAAGCCCTTGAAAAGTGGAGCCGAAGGGGATCGAACCCTCAACCTCTAGAATGCCATCGGCAAAACTCGTCCGGCTGAAAACCCATTCTGACCACGTGTTTTACGCGGTCAACACGATATAATCCTAGACGGCGTTTCGTTGCACGTCAATGCACAGAAATGCGAGAAATTTCGCGATTTCGTTGGAGTTTTGCAAAACGTTTCACAAAACGCTGGCCGCGAGGTATCCATGCGATTCAGTTGCCCGACTTGCTCCCAATTGATGCAATGCTCCGATGATCTTGCAGGGACGAAGGCTACTTGCCCGAAGTGCGGGCAGAAAGTTCTCATTCCCACGCCCCCAAAGCGCACGCCCACTCCGACGAACAAGACCACGCTAGGGAAGCTTGAGGACGCTGATACAACGTCGGTATCTAGCACACCCCCTTCCCTCCCGGCGTCTGCGCCCCCGAGTGCGAATGCGTCGTCGCTTCCTTCAGCCAGCGAACAACCGGTAACGCCACGTCGAAAAACGTTCGCTGGCGTCGTATGGGTAATTGGCGGCATCGTTGCGAGCTTAGGCGCATGCATGTTCTGCGCGTGCGGTGGGGTAGGCGTCCGTTACTTCACGACAAACGGGTCAGTGCCCTTTATGCGCCCCAGCGTCATCGGAAAATGGGAACCAGCAAACGCAGGCATGCAGGTGTCGATAGAGCTAAAATCCGATGGGACCGGCGCGGTCGAAATGCCATTTCTTCAGAAGCTAGTTCTGGGACCGACACGCCCCTCTCTCAAATGGAGCATAGAAGGCATCACAACTCCGATTCTGGTTCTGGATACAACGGACAGTTTCAAGAACACTCCCGAATTAGGTCAGTTTCCGATTGCCGGCTTGGGGGCGCGGAATCACTTCTATTACAAGTTGGACGGCGACACTTTGACATTGACGCCGCTTACTCCGGGACGTCCCCAGATCGTGTGGCGCAGAGTCAAGGCCAATCCAGTATCCGCAAAGGTCAAGACAGTGGATAGCAAGAACGCGACAAACAAAGCAGACAAGAAAAGCGGGCCGGGGAATCCGACTCAGAAAAGCGACGGATCGCTGGAATTGGATCCCAATGACTTAGAGCAGACGCAGAAGTGGGCGCTCGCGGCTTCGAGAGAACGCCTAGATATAATAAGCAATCAGATTGCGCTTGCCGACCATGCAAAGAAATTCAATAACGACTCCCGCCGGTATGTTGGGAAAGAAGTTAGTTGGTCGATGCAGGTCTCGTTCATTTCTGAGACAAATGTAAACATAGTGCAGCCCAATTCCATGCAATTGCGAAGGGAAAGCAGCAATCCTTGGGAGCCATTTTCTCTCATTGTGGGTGGGCAGATCACTCGCCAGCGCGCGGCCCAGCTACAACAAAACTCAATAGTGCAGGTAAAGGGCACGATTCGAGAGGTCAAAATGGCAGATTTCGGGGTGTCTATCGTAATCGGGGAAGTGAAGGCGAATTAGTTGTACGTACACAATACTTGGCGTTTTGTGCGATATGTGAGAGACCTACTCCGATGCGGAGAGCTTCACGCCCCTCAAACAACCCGGCCCTCCCCCTCGACCCTGAGCCACGTTTATGCGGCTTCGGCGCGGTCGATTACGCGTTTTACTTGCATTGCGGACCATGCCTTGCCATGTCGGGTGCAATGGCCTTGCTGGTTCAATTCATCAGCGATGCTTGCGAGCGACTTGCCAGCGTCGCGAAGATCCCTGATGATCGGCAGAAGATCGCTGTACGCTTCGCTCGCCATTCGCTTGCGGGCCTCAATCGAACGTTTGCGGCCCTTCTCGACGGCTTCCGGCGTCAAGTTGCGGCACTCAGGACGCGCCGCCCCTAATAGCGTCCCTCGCGCTTTCGCGGCTTGTAGTGCGGCCTTCGTTCGTTGTGAAATGCGCTCGGCCTCATCTTCGGCAACTACTGCCAGGATGCCTACTGTCAATCGGCTCGCGTTTGCATTGTCGCACGCTACAAGATCGATTTCCGCATCCCGAAGCGCCAAAAGAAAACTGGCGTTGCGGCTCAAGCGGTCCATTTTTGCAACCACCAACGTGGCGCGGCTCCGTCGAGCGTGAGCAATCGCCTTGAGCAATTCGGGCCGATCCGACACACGGCCCGATTCAATCTCGATGTACCATTGTGCAATGTGTGCGCCAGTGTGCTTTGCGTGACTCTCAACAGCGGCGCGTTGTGCTTCCAAGCCTAGTCCCGACTTACCTTGCCGTTCGGTACTCACTCGCAAATACGCTACGATGTTCGCTGCCATTGTTGACGCCTTTCTTGCGTATGCATCGTCGTGCATTCCAACGCAAGAATAGACGCCAATTCATAACGTCTGTTTCAACGAACGATCAGGTTAGCGTTACGCGAATTCCTCATCGACAAGATAGGTAAGTCCGGGCAAGACACAGTGACGCGCAAGCCCTTGCCAGATTCGGCGCGATGTCGGATAAGCGGCTCTGCACCTTTCCCATACGGACAGTTTCTTGCACAAAGGGACGGGGCTAAGAACCACTAGGTCTTACGCCTCTCCCCGTGCCGGTTCCGGCGGTTCTGAACCAGAGCCAGATTCATTTCTTGACCCTATCGCACGCATCTCCAGCAAGCACTGTCGCCTTGCCTCTTGGAGGACGCGCAGCCAGTCGCGTTCGTCTACCAATTCGCCTGGACGGCCAATAAGCACGTGAATGTTACCATCGGGAGCGACATAGAACCAAGTGAATCGGAGCACAATCGGGCCGTTGAGAATATTGCGAAGCAAACCTCTATACCCACTTCGGGCCTTGCCGCCGTGAAACTTGCAAACCTTTTTCCCTCGCATGGCGTAGTTGAGGCACCGCGCCTTGCTACGTTTGCTGCGCGCCGTGCACTGCCGTGGATGTCCAGGTTGACGCATGGATTTTGTTCCAAGGGGTCTATTCGATTCCAAGGGGTAACTTAAATCCTGTCAAGGTACGGGCCTGCGAAATTGGAATCGCGAGGGGTTTGCGGGCCGTCGTCAGCATCGTCGGCATTGTCAGCGCAGTATGATTTCCGTGGTATTTCGCTGCCGATAGACTTCCTGCAATCGTCAGCGGAGTCGTCAGCATTCCTGCCGTATGAATCTCCACTTGCTGACCGTGCTGACGACTCTGACGGAGTTCTGCATACTCGCAACGTACGCCTACCATCATGTCCGGTCCGTTCTCGCTCGATAGTGATACCTCGGGCGCGGAGCGCTGGGGAGAGCCGCTTGAGGCGATTGGTTAGCGCATTCGGCTTGGCGGGCCAGCTCTTGTGCTTGCTGTTTTTGTCGCCGGCCTTAGTTGTCAGCGCGTCGAGCAAATCTGTCGGTGTCCCTTCCCAATGTCCAGAATGCTCGTCAAGCAAGGTCATAAGGGGACCATAGATGGGCGAATCGTCTAGGATCGCTTCAATTGACGCATCTCGATTGCCGGAGTAATCAGCCATAAAGGAACCAGCTTTCCATCCCAGCGCTAGCTCCGCCGCGCTTACCCACTGCGCAAAATCTGCCATACGCGGCAAGGCCGGTAGTCGGGTTGCCGCGTAGTTGCGAATCGCAACGGAAACTGCGTCAAGGAGCGCGCCCAGGATCAAGGGTTGCATCTTCGCAAAGTCGGCCTCGATATCAGCCTCAGTTCGTCGCCGTTCATCGGGAATCGGCGTTAGCTCTACGATCAAACAACGGTCCATCAGGTCACCGCGCGTCACTACGTCCTCGATAGCCGTCACGATGATGGGCCTAGTTGCTTGGAACAGTGTTTCCTCATCGTTCGTGGTCCGGGTCCCGAATCCGGCTCCGGTTGCCAGACAACAAAGGCCATCGCTTAGCCAATAAGGGATGAACGAGAGGTTGTCAAACACCACGTTCCACCCATTCATTGCCGCGAGAATCAAATCACGGTCATCCCGTGGCGGTCTGCGGAGCGGAGCCTTGTTCGGGTCCGTGAGATTGCGAAGTAAGCGGGCAAGCGTGCTCTTCGCGCTGCCCTGTTCCCCGCGCAGGAATAGGACCGGAAAGGGACGGCCAGGGCGCAGACATGCCACCAGAAAGGCGATGACGAGACGAAATCCAGACTCTGATTTCGTGTTTACGAACTGGCGCAAGAGGTCGATACTTCCGCCAACCTTCGGCTCTGGCAATTGGTACATCCCGGGCGGTCGCCGGAACATCACGGTCGGATTTGAAACGATGCGCCAGCCATCCCGCGTGATCTCTATTACTCTCCAATCAGCGTCAGCCAGGTCCAGATAGATCGTGCCGCCGAGCCGTGCGACTCGCGTGTGGGCCTCGATTCTCTGCCCATTATGAATTGCGTTGGCAGCCAGGATTGACACGGCATCGGCGATAGCGTTCGCGTTCGGTGCCCGTTTTAGGCTTCGGAAGTACAGGCCGCTCAGCCAGCGACGGAACACGGTCGATTGGATCGGATAGTTCTCTCGATGGTTGCCGATAGGTACTCTCACGAACGGCACGTAGTCGGGAGTGTGGAACACGCTGATACCGGCAGTCTGCGCCAGCATGACAATCTTGGTTGCCATGTTCAGCTTTGGTGCGTCCTCATCCCCCTGGGATTGACTTGCGTTCTGATCTGGTGGTGGCGTGGTAGCGGCTGACTTGTCCGCTGATGACGGTGCTGGTATGATTGACATAGTAGTTTTCCTCTAGCCGTCGGGGCCGTAGCGGGCCACTTCCGACGGCTCTATTTTTGTGTGACTAGATTCCGTATTTCTCATTCAACGCTTTCTTCGCACGCACACAATCGCGTTCGCGCTTCGATGGCGTGCGGATCGATGTCGATGTGGTGGCATTAGCGGGGAGTGCGCCAAGGAACCTATGCAATGCCGCGCGGCTCGTCAGCCAGATTTTTCCACGCCGAATTGCTTGCAACCGGACTCTTTCGCCGCGTCCATCGGGCAGACCACGCTGTACCCACCGAAATGCGGTCGATGGCGACACGTCGAATTGTCTGGAGATGTAAAGCACCGTGATCGAGTCGCCGGCAGTGATCTCGGCAGCTAGGTCAGGAACGGTATCCACTGTCATAAAAGGCCCTCGCGGAATGCAATGCGTTGAAGACAAGTGCATTCTGACGAGGGCTTTTGCGGAGAGATACCGGAGAGAAATGGGAGAGAGAAAAAACTACTTTGGCGTCCAGCGACATTGGCCGTTGGCCAAAGCCTCAAAACGGATCAAGCCAGCTATCGTGCGGTTGAGATCTCGCAGTGTTTCGTTCAGAGTACGGCGGGGACCGGATTGGTTCTTTAGCCGAGTATCATGCCACGGATTTTGAATTGCGGGGGGCCAGCCAGCGGTTTGGAATGCTTCGAGCAGTTTACGCTGGTTTGGGGCAGGATGCTTTTTGAACTGTTTCAGGAGGGTGCCTGAGAATTTGAGGCAGGTACCATCCCAATTCGGTAAAGCACCATCCCGATTCGATTTTCCTACAGCGTGTTCCCGCAAAGCAGACCGCAACAGTTGGGCTAGGTTTCTCAACTCCCCAGAGGGCGCTTTGACCCGAGCTAGAAATTTCCCAGCCACATCATTAGTGATCTGTCCAGTTTCCGCCGCGTCGATCACCTCCAAGCATGCTACCGCCGCATCTCTCAGCAGAGGTGAAATCCAAGTTGTGACGGTTTCTGATACGACGTTTTCGTAGGTCGCATTTGCAAACTGTGCTCCCAGGTGCGCCGCTTCGTACCTCAGACGATCCAGCACTATTGAACGTGCCTCTCCTCCTAACTTCGCCGCGTTGTCGTGCAATGCGGGAAGCAATGCACGAGCACAATCCTTGAGGGCATTTGACAGCCCTTCGAGCCATTCCAAACAACCCTTGATTGCCGCAACGTCGCCGTGGACAAGGTCGCCTTGCTCCGGGTGGAACGTAAGTGAGGTATTGGCCTTGGAGCTGGGCCGTTTCTTGGACATGCTGGTGCTTCTCTCAGCGCTTCAAAGGGACGGCGGAAACGGATGAAGCTATCCGCTTGTCGGCTGGCCGGCCTATCCGCCGCGTTCCATTCTATTCTCATCCGATCTTTGCCATAATTTCGACTGCAGTCAATTCGTCGATCCCAGAATAGTGGGCACTCATCTGCACGGTGCGATGTCCGAGAATCGCGCGGGCCGCTTCAAGCCCGTGTTTCCGGCTAATTTCTAGCGCAGCAGTATGACGTAGCTGATGAGTGTGCCAGCGGGGCACGCCAGCTTTCTTGCTCGCGACGCGGATCGCCCGATTGATGACGACAGGGCAGAAACATTCGCCGGGCAGTTTCTTCGGCTTGGCTTTCTTGCGGCATACTTGCGACGGTTGCACGCGAGTCTTTCGCGTCTCGCGCTTCGATGCAAAGATCAGGTCGCGCTGCTCGCGTGGTGAAAACAGGAAGGCGTCAATCTTCGGCTTCAGGTATCGGCGGATGATCGCTTGCGCCTTTGGGCCAATGGCGATGACTCGCTGATGTCCGCGCCATTTGTTCTTGTGCTGGGCGGGTCGATAGAGCCAAACCGCTCCCGTGGTATCGATGTCGATGCCGCGCATGATGACGGCTTCCCCGACGCGCATGCCGGTCAGCAGCAGCAGTTCTACGATATCGCGGACCACGGGCGGGAGATGCGATTGCGTTTTTTGGACGGTTGCCAGGGGGACGGGATGCACGTCGTCATTCTCCCGTGCGGCGGATCGGCCACGGGCCAGGCCATCGACGGCCAGTAATCCGTGAAAGACGCTGGGCGGAATGATCTGCATTTTCGTGGACCACTTGAACAGCATCTTGATCCGGGCGACAAGCCCGTTGATGGTTCGACGGGCCATGCCGATCTTGCGGCCTTTCTTTGTCCACGTCTCGCGCTCTTCGTCCGTCATCCATCTGCCGTCGATCATTGACTCTTGCACCTTCACCAAACATTGCGGGCCAAACTCCGCCACGGGCAGGGAGCCGAACAACCGATTCAATGGCCGCAAGGCGCTGGCGAAATTCTCTTGCTCGCCGGTGGGTTGCTTCGTCGCCGGATTGACGTAGTAGCTGGAAACACGCTCTTCCATGAATCGGGCAATCAGTTCGGCAACCGTGATGTCGCTGGCGACGTTCTCGACGGGTAGCTTGCCGTCATTGGCGCGGAGTTGCGACAGGATGCGCTCGTATTCGTGCTTGCTCTCGTCGCTGCCGTAGTCGCCGGGCAGGACGATTTGCGAGCGGGAGCCATCGGCGCGGTAAATCGTGACAGCAGCGCGGCCAGCGGCACGACCGGAGAGAAGTTTTCGATAGGCGGGAACCTGGAGACGTGGACGCGGCATAGGTTGAAACTCCGATATGCAAAACGTTTTGCATTACTTCGGGTTTTCAGCCGCGCTGCCGACCATCGGCAGGTAATCGTAAAGTGAATCGGCGATTGCAGTTCTGTCAGTGGAGCCGAAGGGGATCGAACCCTCAACCTCTAGAATGCCATTCTAGCGCGCTCCCAATTGCGCCACGGCCCCTTGGGAGTATTTAACGTATGGCTTCCATGTGCTGAAGTCAATTCCGATTCGCAGTTCGTCCAATAGGACACCGAATCGTGGTCGTAGGTTCGTCGCGCAGCCCGCAATCGCGACGACCTTCCGTTCAACCGGACGTTGACACCAATAGCTCGATGCGGTGAATATCATTCTCGTATGAGCGACGATGACGAAATCCCGCACCTAGCCGCGCCGCCGAATTGGGCCATCGTGCTGGCGTTCGGCGTCGTCTTTCTCGCCTGGGGCACGACCTACAAGGCGACCAGCCTCGCGATGAAGGACGAGCATATGCCGCCGGCCCTCTTCGGCGGCGTACGTCTCATTCTTGCCGGCGTCATCCTGCTCAGCTATCAACTCTGTCGCGGCCAGTCGTTGCGTCTGCGCGCCGGCGAGGCCGTTCGCCTTGTCCTCATCAGCTGGTTCCTTTTTCTCGGCGCCAACTTCCTCATTAACTTCGGTCAGAAAAAAGTCGATAGCGGCATCGCGGCCATCCTCATCGCCACCACCCCGCTCTGGATCGGCCTCTTCGGCATGTTCGTCCCGCACGGCGAACGCCTGACCTGGTGCGGCTGGCTGGGTCTCGTTATCGGCTTCGCCGGCATCGTCCTCACGCTTGCCCCGCAACTGCGCGACGGCTTCGATGTCGTCGACGTGCACGCCATGTTCGTGCTCGCCTCCGCGGCATCCTGGGCGCTCGGCTCGATCGTGTCGCGCCAGTTCGCCCTCAAGCTGCCGCACCTCACCTCCGCCGGCTTTCAAATGCTCTTCGGCGGCGCCAGCCAGGTCACCCTCGGCACCATTCTCGGTGAATGGGAGGAGGTCCCGGAGCTAACGCCGCGCGCCATCGGCTGCTTCTTCTACGTTCTCGTCTTCGGCTCCCTCATGGGCTTCGTCGCCTTCAACTGGCTGCTCGGCCACGTGGCCACCGCCAAGGTCGGCACCTACGCCTACGTCAACCCGGTCATCGCCGTCGCCGTCGGCTGGTACTTCGACGAGCCGCTGAGCGCCTGGATTTTCGCCGGCATCGCGGTGATCCTCATCGGCGTGTGGCTGGTGCGGCGCGATCACGTGCCGGTGAAGGAGATCGAGGTGGAGCCGGATTGACCGGATTGACGACTTTGCCCAAAAGCAAATGCGGAAGCGGTGTCGAGCCACCGCACTCCAAGGCATCACACCGTCGGCGTCAGCGAGCGCTGCGAAACCTCGCGATCGAGCGCGTCGAGGAACTCGGCGACTGGCTTGACGCCGCGATCTCCCTCGCTGCGCGAGCGAATGGCGACGGTGCCGGCGGACTGCTCCTTATCGCCGATGACGAGCATGTACGGGATCTTGTCGAGCTGGGCCTCGCGAATCTTGGCGCCGATCTTGTCAGGCCGGTAGTCGCCGGCGACGCGGAAGCCGCGTTCGCGCAGTTGCTTCTCGACGCTCTCGCCGTAGCCCTTGAACTTTTCGCTGACGGTGAGGATGCGTACCTGTTCCGGCGCCAGCCAGGTGGGGAACGCGCCGGCGAATTGCTCGATCAGGATGCCGACGAAGCGCTCCATCGAGCCGAAGGGCGCGCGATGGATCATGATCGGGCGATGGGCCTTGTTGTCGGCGCCGATGTATTCGAGATCGAACCGCTTGGGCAGGTTGTAGTCGAGCTGCACGGTGCCGAGCTGCCAGTCGCGACCGATGCAGTCCTTGACGACGAAATCGATCTTCGGCCCATAGAACGCAGCCTCGCCGGGCTCGGCGGTGTAGCTCATGCCGAGCGACTTGACGATCGATTCGAGCGCGTTTTGGGCGGTGTCCCAATCCTCCACGCTGCCGACGTACTTGCTACTAGCCGGATCGCGGAAGCCGAGGCGGACGCGGTAATCGTTCAGGCCGAGGGTGCGGAAGATGAACAGCACCAGCTCGATGTTGGCGCGAAACTCGGATTCGACCTGCTCGGGCGTGATGAACAGGTGGGCGTCATCCTGGGTGAAGCCGCGGACGCGCGTCATGCCGTTAAGCTCGCCGGTCTGCTCGTAGCGATAGACGGTGCCGAACTCCGCGAGCCGAACCGGTAGATCGCGATAACTGTGCGGCTCCGCCTTGTAGATGTGAATGTGATGCGGGCAATTCATCGGCTTGAGCAGGAAGCCTTCCTGTTCCATCAACCAGTGTAGGAGCGCGTCGGCCCGTTCTTTGGGATTGGTCGCCCGATGATATTCGGGCAGGTTGACCTGCATGTCCTTGAGCAGGGTCACGACGAACTCGTGAATCAAATCGAGCTTGGCCGCCTGACTCGGCGCATCATGATACGACGGCGGCAACATGTGCGCCTGTTTCATGTACTCCTGGTACTCGTGCTCGCGCTTCTCGTCGATCTCCCCCATGGCGAGGCGATACTGGCACAGATCGAGCGTTCCGGCCGCGGGACGATGATACATCGGCGGGAACTGGGCATCGCGATAGTACGGGAAGTGGCCGCTGGTGCGATAGAGTTCGAGTCGGCCGATGTGCGGAGTGTAGACCGGCGAGTAGCCGCGCTTGAGCAGCTCGTCCTTGATGAAGGTTTCGAGGATGTTGCGGACGATGGAGCCACGAGGCATCCACAGGATGAGGCCGCTGCCAACGACCGGGCTTATGGTGAACAGCTTGAGCTGTTTGCCGAGCAGGCGGTGATCGCGCTTCTTC
>DASRSQ010000294.1:0-33297 GCA_035656475.1 Gemmataceae bacterium
CACAAACTCCGTGCCGAGAACCGACAACATCTGGGCGCAGCCGGCAATTGCTTGCGCACGCGGACTGGTTGGTTCCAGCTCTGCAGCTTTCTGCAAGTCCGCAAATACCTTCGCGGCAGACAACTTCCCGAAGACCCGTGCCATTACGTCGAGCCCGTCAATCGTAGCCACCTGGCCTGACTCATCGAAAATGCTATCGAGCATTGTGTCGAAAGAGGACGCGGTGGCCCGTGTCAGGTAGAACCTCGATCGGCGCGGTGCTATCGTCACCGCCCGGTCCATGCATGCGTGCGCTTCCTTGGCAATTTTTCGGCTCGCGCGCAGTCTCTCCGGTGGAACCTTCCCTGTGGCGATGATGCTCATAAAGGCATCCATTTGCGGCGCCCCCTTCATTCCGGGGCCAACAAATGTCTCGAAGGATTTGTTCCAGAGAAAATCCCCAAGTTCGACCCAGCATTCGCCGTCGTTTGGTGCGAGTTTGACCGCGCGGCGCAGTAGCATTTCGATTTCGGCACTGTTCTCTACGGGCAGGCACCGTCCCAGACGCATGGCCAGCCGACCGTTGTGTGGATCTTCTTGCAACTGCTTGCGGAAGAGTACTGCCGCCTTGGCGTCGGCCTGCCTGCGTTTTTCCGTCTGATCATACAGTTCGCTCAAGCGATAATAGCGCTCGGCATCCATGGCGTCGCCGCATAGCGCCTTCTCGAGAGCGGCGATCTCCGCCGAATGGTCGACCGATTCGCCGGAAAGAACGAAACCACGTCTTGAATTAATTCCGAACCCCAGAGTCATCGATCCCTTGGGAAGACGGATCAACTCGCAGAGCTTCTTGGCATCGACTGGCTGGCATTCACCGCGGCTTGCAACGCAGAAGAAGACCAACACGATTGCCAGGCGGCGGATATTCATGGCAAACCTCCTTTGTCCGGCTGAGCCGAAACCTCCTTGGGCCGAATGATCGTAATCTGTTCGTCGATGGCCTTGCAACGCCAAGGGTGCTGTCCGGTGCCATTGCCACTTCGTCTTTCCTTGCTGGCAAACAATTTGCTATAGTCCCAGCCAAGTCGCCGATGGATCGGCGGCGTTTGCAGAAAACCGCGAAGGAGATGCGGGATGAGCCTCGCAGGATGCCGATCGGCGTTGCTGTGCCTGATTTCCCTGGCTTGTGCCGCCGCCCCTGCCTGGGCGGACGACACCGAAGAACGTAGCTTTTCCATCTTCGTGGACGGCAAAGACGCCGGCAAGTCCACGATGAAGATCACTCAAAAAGACGACGGCACCTGCTACATGGCGGCCAACTGCAACGTCAAGTTTCGCCATCTCCTCGTTGTTGATTACAAGATCGACATGGAAACCCAGGAATGGTGGAAAAACGGTCAGCTCATCGGCCTCAACACCAAGTGCAATGACAATGGCAAGCGGACCGAAGTCACGGTTTTTGCCGACAACATGATGCTGCGGCTACGCGTCAGCGGAGCGCAGGATCGCTACATCAAGAACGATTCGTGGTGCAACAGCTTCTGGAAGCTCGCCGATGCCAAGTTTCACAACAAGACGGTGCCGATTCTCGAATCCGATTCGGGCAAGGAGTACTCGAGCGAGCTGAAGTACGTGGACACGCAGCAACTCAAGATCGGCAATCAGCTTCAAGACTGCTATCACTTCCGCGTGCAAGCCGCAGCCGGCCCAGTCGATCTTTGGTACGACCGCTATCACCGGATCGTGCGCCAGGAATTCACGGAATCCGGCCACAAAACCGTTGTGCAACTCGTCCACATCAAACGATAGAGAGATTACGCACACAGCTCTGACGAAACCGAGGACCTGCCAATGCTTGACCGCGAAGCGATTCGGCAAACCCTGACCGAGCTCATGGAAGCAGACACGGGCGAATCGTACCCCGATGTCGACGATGCCAAGAACCTCCGCACGGACCTCGGCCTCGATTCGGTCGATGTCGTCAGCATCGTGTCGCAGGTGGAGCGGCGGTTCCGTATCCGTCTGAGCCAGCAAGATCTGGAAAAGCTGGTCACGGTTGGCGACTTGCTTGATCTGCTGCAAGCCAAGTTGCAGGAAGCCGAAGCTCAGAAAGCGGCGTGACGCCCAAGGGTGAGCTACTCCGTACCCTTGGGATTTGGATCTCACCTTGGTTTTCTCGATCCCAGGGGTTCGCGAGTACGCTCACCCTTGGATTTCTGCAATTCTCTTACGCCGCCCGACGCGTGCTATCTGCGCTGGGCAACGCGTATTGACGCTGCAATTCTGCCAACGCCGTGAGCAGGCCGTCAATCGCCGACAATTCGTGGTTTGCGTTCACCTGAATCCGCAGCACGCCCGCGTGGTACGGGACCGCGGGGAACGTCACCGATTGCACGTAGTAGCCCTTCTCGAACAGGAAATAGCCCGACTTCAGCGTCACGTCTTCGTCACCAATTAGAATGGAGACGATCGGGGTTTCGCCGCCAAGCACAACCAGGCCTAGTGCATCGGCGCCATGCGTCAAGCGATGCAGGTTGCGTTCCAGCCGGCCGTGGATCTCTTCGTATTCGTCGGAGTTGAGAATGTCACAGACAGTACAAACCGCGTCGAGGTACGGCGGCGGGACCGGGCCGCCGAAGATGAAGGTGCTCGAGCGAATCTTGAGCAAGCGCTTGAACTCCGCCGGGCAGCCGATGTAGCCACCGAAGCAGGAGAAACCCTTTGAGAGGGAGCCGACGACAAGCGTGTTGTCGTAGTTGCCGAGGGCATCGAGAACGGTGCCGCGTCCCTTGCGGCCGAGAACCGCCGTGCCGTGGGCATCATCGACATAGAGGACGGCGTTGCGGCGGAGGCAGACCCCGTTGAGCCTGGCGAGCGGCGGTAGGGCGCCAGTCATGCTGTAGACGCCATCGATTGCAACGATCGCGACCCGATAATCGCCGGCGGCGTCCAGCGTGCGTTCGAGGTCGCCCGGATCGCAATGGCTGAATGGCACCACGCGAACACCATTGGCCTGGGCGATCTTCGCCCCCTCCTGCATCGAGTTGTGCGCGTGCTCGTCGATGACCAGGATGTCACGCTTGCTGAGGAGGCCCGGCAATGCGCCGAGATTGGCAAGGCTGACCGAGGGATAGATCAGCGCGGCCTCGGTCCCGAGCCAGGCAGCGAGCTTTTCCTCGGCAACCTCATTGGATCGCACCGAGGCGAAGGCCCGCGATGCCCCGTTGTGGCTGCCCCAGCGCCGCATGCCACGCATGATCGACGCCTGCACGCGCGGGTCCTGATCGAGGCCGAGAAAGCTGTCGGAGCCAAAGTTGATGACCTGTCGGCCGGCCACCTCCATCTCACGATGCGGGCCGAGTCCGTCGACGACGAGATCTTTCAGATGCGTATCGGGGTACTCCTTGGCGTAATGCTCCATGAAACGGACCAGACCGTGCTGGCGCATTGCCTGGGCGAGGTTCTGCATGGGAGAATTAGCCATCGGGACATCCTCGATTCTGGATGAACTGTAACAAATCTGGATAAACTCGCGCAGGGCCGAAGCCGATGTATAGACAAAAACGCCTAAAAGGTTCAAGGCGAATCCCTGTCTCTGCATTGTTCCCGAGATCCGCGCCCACAGCGGCTGCGCCCACATTTGCCAGACCGCCCAGAATCCGCCGCATTGAGAGTGATTATTGGTGTGAAAGGAAACCTCCGCTTGGAGACGTTGCAAACCACCCCGATCGCGCAGATGACCGTGCGATGCCAGATCGCCGCGCACGCCTTGCTGCGCGCGCCGGCCGATGTCATCGCACAATGGCGGCGCCAGCCGATCGAGCACGACGGCGAAAAAATGTCGGCGTCGTTCTTGAAGCATGCCGAGGATCAGACCGTTGCCGGCGTGACGGCGGTGCTGCAGGCATGCGCCCAGCAGGAGTGGCGTCATCGCTCGTTCGCCGAGTGGGGCGTCATTGCCGCGCCGAATCTTTTCGGCCGCATCAACAATGACAGAGCGATCAATCAATATCGCAAGGAAGGCGCCTGGGGCATCTCGCCGCACCTGATTCCGCAGCAGTCGCTGCACGCGCTATCGGGCTCGGTCAGCCAGTTTTTGAAGCTTCATGGGCCAAATTTCGGTGTCAGCGGCGGCCCCAACGCAGGTCCCGATGCGATGCTGATTGCCGCAGCGATGCTCGCCGACGGCGCCTTGCCTGGGCTGTGGGTGGTCCTCACCGGGCACGAATCCGAGTGGATTCCGCAAGCCGACGGTTCCCTGCCCCCGGCGCCCGCGTGCCTGGCGGCAGCGCTCGCGTTGACGCCTCCGGACCGGGACGAAACCGGGCCGCACGTGGTATTTGGGCACGCCGCGCCCGCCGACCTCGCCATTCTGCCAGATTTCCACCTTGCTTTGTTCGCCGAAGAATGGCAAACCTCCACATCCGCTCGCGCCGGCAGATGGCGATTGAGCGACACACTGTGGATCGATTTCGACTCGGAGAGGTAGCCTATGACCTCCGCACCGGTATGGATTACCGGCATCGGCGCCGCCACCCCTCTGGGTCACACAGTTTCCCAGATCGCCGACAATCTCCTGGCAGGCGTGTGCGGCATTCGTCGGATCACTGCATTCGACGTCGCCGACCATCCCGCCCAGATCGCCGCCACCATTGATCCGGTCCCCTGCCCTGCCGACTGGGACGAGACCGACTTTGCCCAGCTTCCCCGCCTCGACCAGGCCGCTTTGTGGTGCACGGCCAGCGCGCTGCAGGACGCCGGCCACTGGTCCGCGCGCCGCCAGGTGCGCGTCGGCATCGTGCTCGGCAGCGCCGCCGAATGGAGCTGGCGCTGGGAAAATGACGTCGGCTCGATTTACCGCCCGCACAGCCAGCTCGACACGGTCACGCAGCAAACCTGTAAACGGCTCGGCCTGTCCGGACCTGCCGTCAGCATGTCCGCGGCATGCGCCAGCGGCAATTACGCGATCGCCGTGGCGCGACGCTGGCTGCAGATGGGCTGGGTCGATGTCTGCCTTGCCGGCGCATGCGATCTCGCGATCACGCCTTTGACGCTGGCAGGCTTCGCGAACTTGCGCGCCCTGTCGCGGCGAAATGACGATCCGCAAGCCGCGTCGCGACCATTCGACCAGGATCGCGACGGCTTCGTCATGGGAGAAGGAGGCACTGTCTTCGTGCTCGAACGCGCCGAGCAGGCCCGCCGGCGCGGCGCGAGGGCTTATGCCGAAGTCGCCGGCTGCGGCGCCTCGAGCGACGCGTATCACATGGTGATCCCGAGCCCGCATCCGGAGCCCGCGATTGCCGCCATGCGTCAGGCGCTTGGTGATGCACGCCTCGATCCGAGCGATGTCGATTACGTCAACGCCCATGCGACGAGCACGCCGGTCGGCGATCAGGCCGAGGCGAAAGTGCTCGAAACCGTGTTCGGCAGCCACATTGAAAAGATGCCGGTGAGCTCGACGAAGGGCATGACGGGCCACTTGCTGACCGCCGCCGCCGCCGTCGAGGCGCTGGCGTGCATCATCGCCATGGATCGGCAAACGGTACCGCCCACGATCAACCTGCACAAGCCCGATCCCGAATGCCGGCTGCGCCACGTCCCCAATCAGGCCGAATCCCACCGTGTGCGCATCGCCGCGTCCAATTCCTTCGGCTTCGGCGGCAGCAACACCTGCCTGGTCTTGCGAGCTGTTGCGTAAGCGCTTTCGAGCGCGGTGGCTCGACACCGCTTTCGCATTTGCTTTTCTTTTTCTTATTCAAAGAGTTCCCGGACGCGATTGGCCCCGCCGTCCAATCCCATTGCATGGCTGATTGACGCGAACACCTCCGCGCAGCGGACCGGCCGCCGCGCCGGCTCGGACGCGAGACGATCCGACGCGCCGATGACCTGCCCGCCGCGCACCCCGCCGCCGGCCAACAGGATCGACCAGCAATGCGGCCAGTGGTCGCGCCCGCCGTTCGCATTCAGGTACGGCGTGCGACCCATCTCTCCCATCGCGACCACCAGCGTCTCTTCCAGCATGCCACGCTCGTGCAAATCATCAAGCAGCGCCGCGCAGGCGTGATCGAAAGTCGGGCAGAGCACGCGACGATAGTCCGCAAGCGTGCTGCTCAGGCATTGGCGCGTTGCATGGCAATCCCATGTCAAACGATCGTAGATGCTGTCGAACATGTTGACGACGACGCAGCGCGTGCCATGCTCGACCAGTTGCAATGAGCGAGCGCAGCAATCGCCGAAGGCGGTCTTGCCGTAGCGATCGCGCGTCGCGGCCGAGAGGTGATGCGTGAAGTTTGCGTCGATCGCAACATTCGCGTCCTGCCCGTTGGCGACGTTGAGCCCAAGATTGCCCAGGCGATTCGGCAACACGACAAACGGCGCCGGTTCGCCGTGCCGACGCGCGAGCATGTCGCCAAAGTGCGGCGTCTGCCCGCCGAGATGTCCGGTTTGCAGCAGTTGCATGCCGCTCTCGTGCACCGGCGCCGCGTCATGATGCACGGTGCGAACCAGAGCGTAGCGATGCGCCTGCCGGGCCAATCGCGGCAAATGCTCGCCGACGCGCACGCCGACCACGCTGCTCGCGATCGAACCGAACGGTCCGCGCACCTCGGTCAGCGCATCGGGCTTGGGATCGAACGTCTCGAGCTGGCTCGGGCCGCCCACGAGCAGCAACACAATGACGCGCCGGGCCGGCGCGGCGTCAGCGCCGCGCGCGGAGTCCGCGAGCGCCAGCCCCGCGGCAGCGGAGCCGGTCGCCAGAAATCGTCGTCGCGTGATTGGATTCATGATTCCTCTCCTATCCGAGATTCGGCCGACGACGATGCCAGTCGGTGGCCCGTTGATACGCCGCGGCGATGCTGAGCAGGCGTGCCTCGCTCCAAACCTTGCCAGTGAACTGGATGCCCGTCGGCAGATTATTCGGCCCAAAGCCGTTCGGCACCGCCAGTGCCGGCTGGCCGACGATGTTGCCCGCGGGAATGATCGGCGGGCCTCCGCGAAAGTTGCGATACGATTCGCTGAAGTCGCGGGCGATCGGATACGAAACGGTCCCGCGTGCCGGCGCGATCAGGGCATCGTACTTGGCGTACAGCTCCTCCATCGTCTTCTTCATACGCGACCGCACCCGCAGCGCTTGCAAGTAATCGACCGCCAGCGTCATGGAAGCAGCCACGCTGCCGGTCTTCATCTGGGCCGTGCGAATCTCGTTGATGCGGCCGCTCTCGATTAGCTCGCGGAATGAATTCGCCCCCTCGGCGTTGATCACGACATTGACGACCGGCCCGAAGGCGAGATCGGGGAACGGCACATCGTCGACGATGTCGCAGAACTTTGCGAGCACCTTCACCGAATCGCGGAAGTTGTCGCGCACCGCGGGCTGGATGCCGGTGGTGCAGCCACGGATGACGCCGACGCGAAACTTCGCCTTGGCATCGCGTCCCGCCTCCGGCCAGGCAAATGGCTTGGCGACCGTGGACAGATCCTTGCCATCGCGGCCGCCGATGAAGCCGAGGACGATGCCGCAACAGTCCGCAGATCGGCACATCGGACCAAGCTTGTCGAGCGTCCATGACAGGGCCATCGCGCCGTACCGGCTGACCCGGCCATAGGTCGGCCGCAGGCCGGAGACGCCGCAATACGCCGCAGGCGTGATGATGGAGCCGGAGGTTTCGGAGCCGATGGCGAAGGCACACAGCCCCGCTGCGACGGATGCGCCCGAGCCCGAGGACGAGCCGCCGGCCCAGTAATCCTGGTTCCAAGGCGTCTTGCACGGGCCGGTGAACGAGGCATCGGCGTTGTTGTAGCCGAACGAGCCGGCGAGCTCGACCATGGCAAGCTTGCCGAGCAGGATCGCGCCGGCCGTGCGCAGTTTGCGGATCACGGTGGCGTCGTTATCGAACATCTGCCGGCGCAAAGGCTCGGCGCCCCACGTCGTCGGCACGCCGGCGGTGGCGAGCAGGTCCTTGGCGCCGTACGGAATGCCGTGCAGCAGGCCGCGATACCGTCCTGCCCGGATTTCCTCGTCCGCCGCCCGCGCCTCGCGCAGCGCCGACTCGCGCATCACCGTCACCACGGCGTTGAGGCGCATGCCGATCTTTTGCAGCCGCTCGAGATACGCCTCGGTGAGCGCGATCGGCGAGAGCCGACGCGTCCGCAGCCGTTCGGCAAGATCGCGGATCGGCGCGAACAGAATATCGTCGCCGAGGTTCTCCTGGGCCATGGCGTGCCTCCTTCAAGGCAAAAGTAAAAAGGAAAAAGGCAAAAGTAAACAACGAAATTCGGCGGCCACTGCGTCACAAGCCCGACGCGTGAACGAGGGTTTCCTTGCAAATGCTTCCTCGCTCACGCTTCGGGCTTGTGATCCCTTCTGCCTCGAGATTAACCTCTCATGGATTTCTCATGCAATTTGTCTTGCCATCGCATGGTGCATTGGCGAAGCTACGAAGATTCCTTGTGTCATGTCCCGAGTTTTCCCATAGCGGAGGTAGAACCATGCGGAAGTTAGGTTGGTTCCTGGGCTGCGGCGCGTTGCTCCTCTTGAGCGTTGCCGTCGTTGAAGGTCAGCAGGAAAAGAAGGGCAAGGGCGGCGGTGGCGGGTTCGGCGGCTTCGGCGGCTTCCGTCAGGCCCCCGGCCAGAGCCTCTTCACGCTCCTCAATAGCAAGGACGTCAAGACTGAACTCGATGTCACCGAAGAACAGCTCGAAAAGCTGCCCGACGAGGTGATGGTCGCCATCGGCAAGGTCCTGAACGAAAAGCAGTTCAAGCGCTTCAAGCAGATCGACCTGCAGAACCGCAAGAACAACGCCTTCAAGGACACCAAGGTCCAGACGCAGCTCAAAATGACCGATGAGCAGAAGAAGAACATCGCGGCCATCCTGGCGGATGAAACCAAGGAAATCGGCGAGCTTCGCCAGGGCGGCGGCGGCTTCGGCAAGGGTAACAACGAGAAGATCGAAACCATCCGCAAGGATGCCAAGGAAAAGATCTACACCGTTCTGACCAAGGAACAGCGCAAGACCTGGCGCGACATGGTCGGCGAAGAATTCAAGTTCACCACCCCGAACTTCGGCGGCGGCTTTGGCGGCGGCAACTTCAAGGGCAAGAACAAGAAGAAAGACACCGACCAGTAACCCACCCACCGAACCGCGGGCCAGCGCAAGCGAACCCGCGGTTTGTCTTGCGCTCATTTCGGCTGCGGCTGCTGCGGCGCCGGCAACGGCGGCAGCCCCTTCATCTCACGCTGACGCCTCATGTCCTCGTCAATGACCTGCTGCAACTGCTTCTGCACATCCTGCCGCGCCTTATCGGCCGCACGCACCACCATGTAGACCGCAAACGCGCCGACGCCCCCGCACACAAGCACAATGCCAAGGATGACGGCGCCAATGATGCCGATGATGCCGAGCGCGGACTTGGCGCCCGAGTCTCCCGCACCGCTGCGCTCACCCCGGTCATCGTCATCATCATCACGGCGGCGGCGCGAGCGAGATCGATCCGAGAACCGCCCGTCATTGTCGCTGTCGCGTCCCATGGGATTCCCTCGCAGAAATGTGTCTGGCAGATATGCTACCGCTGTGGCTCGTTCCCGTAAATAGACAGATCGTCACATCGGAAAGGAGCTGGCAATGCACCTCGTCATGATCGGATTCGTTGTTGCCCTTCTCTTCTACGCAGCCGTCACAACGATAGCCGAGCTCGGCGAGTCCGGCTTTGTCGACTCCGACGGCGTCAAGATCCACTACGTCACCAGGGGAACCGGCCCGCTCGCGATCTTGCTGCACGGCTTTCCCGACTTCCACTACACCTGGCGCCATCAGACCCCTGCCCTCAGCAAGCAACATCAAGTCGTCGCCCTTGATCTGCGCGGCTTCAACCTCAGCGATCACCCCAAGGGCGTCGAAAACTATGCCATGGACAAGCTGCTCGGCGATGTCGATGCCGTCATCAGTTACTTCAAGAAGGACAAGGCGGTTCTCATTGGTCATGACTGGGGCGGCATCATCGCCTGGTCGTTCGCCATGACGCGGCCGGCGAAAATCGAGCGGCTCATTGCCGTCAATGTGCCACATCCCAAGGGGCTGCAGCGCGAGCTGGCGAACAATCCACAACAGCAGAAGAACAGCGAATACGCCCGCAACTTTCAGGAGGATGATGCCGAGCACAGGTTGACTCCCGAGCTTCTATCCATGTGGGTCAAGGACGCGACCGATCGCCAGGTACACGTCGAAGCCATGCGGCGTTCATCGGTCGAAGGCATGCTGAACTATTACAAGGCGAACTACCCGCGCCCGCCTTACAAGGAGGAAGGAACGTTTCCGCCGGTGCGTTGCCCGGTGCTGATGTTTCACGGCCTGGAGGATCCGTACCTGCTGCCGGGCGCGCTCGACGGCACGTGGAACTGGGTCGACAACGACCTGACGCTTGTCACGGTGCCGAAGGCGGGGCACTGGGTGCACCACGACGCGGCCTCGCTCGTCACCGAACGGATGACGCAATGGCTGTCCGCCACGTGTTAGCGCGTGAGTGTAGAGCACTCGCTCCGCGAGTGCGGTAGTGCGTCGCGGAGCAGGCAAACGAGGGACGTCACTGCAAGGCAAGCCGCACTCGCGGAGCGAGTGCCCTACACTCGTTAATGCGAACTCGTCTTGCAAAAAGCGGCTGTTTCGGCGAGAGTGACGCTGCGAAAAACTGTCTGAAAGGAATCAGACTCATGGCCTCGCCTGTTGCTATTCGCCAAATGCGTGTTCGGCCGCATCAAACGGTCGCCATCGATCCCTCGGCTGCGCTCGATCTCTTGCCATTTCGGCCCGGCATCGTGGAAGACGTGATCTGGCGGCCATTGACCTCGCATCGCGATGAGCGCGGCTGGTTGTGCGAGATGTTTCGGCAAGACGAGCTCGCGCCCGGCGACCTCCCGGCGATGGGCTACCTCTCGGAAACGCTGCCCGGCGCGACACGCGGCCCTCATGAGCATCTCCAGCAGACCGATTGCTTTTGCTTCTTCGGGGCGGCGACGTTTCACCTCTACCTGTGGGACAATCGCCCCGAATCGGCGAGCTATCTTTGCCATGAGATCGCCATCGTTGGCGGAGGCCAGCCGATGCGTGTGATCGTGCCGCCGGGAATCGTGCATGCGTATCGCAATGTCAGCGCGATGCCGGGGCTTGTCGTGAATTGTCCCAATCGCTTGTATCGCGGCGAGGGAAAGGCCGACCCGGTGGACGAAATCCGGCACGAGGACGATCCGCGCAGCGTCTTTCGCTTGCTCGATGTGAATTGATCAGCCCTTGCCGGTGCGCCAGCAACCCGCGGCGCCACACGGTGGCAGACTCGGATCGCCGCACGCCGACGGAAACTCGCCTGACTTGACCTGTGGCATCCCAATCATCGGCAGTTGCTTCTCCAGGTCCGTGCCCTCACACTTCGGGCAGGCCGGCTCTTCGCCGCGATTGACCAGCAGTTCGAAATCGTTGTCGCAATCCTGGCACACGTATCGATTCAACGGCATTCTGAAATCCTCAAGTTCGGCGTTTCTTGTACATCTGCGACGCCTGCTGCAGAATCTGCTGCTCTTCCTGCGTGAGACTGTCCTTGCCCAGCTTGGCAATTTTTTCGAGGATCGCGTCGAGCTTGGCTTCCAGGTGCTCATCGACCGAATACGAGCCCGACGCCGTGATCGCGGTGCTCGAGTTCGCGGACACCGCCACCGGTTCTTCGCGTTCCGGATCCGGCTGGAACAGCTTCAGGCGCGCCCGAGGTCGACGGTTGCGCCACCACATCAGGCCGCTCAGCATCTGCGTGATGTTGCGCTGCGACTTGTAGTACACCGCCGCGAACGCCGCCCCCGTGATGTGCACCACGACGGCAACGCCGGTCGGATTGATCAATCCGAGGAAATCGCCGAGCAGGCTGAAGATGGCAAAGAGCCAGATCGGTATCGGCAGAATGGAAAACGCGTAGATGATCCGCCGCGGGTAGTGGAACGCGCACAGGATCAACATCGTCATGATCGACCCGGACGCGCCAAGGCACGGGATCGCGCTGCCCCACGCCAGCTCCCAGGCTTCGTAGGCGATGCCTCCGCACAAGGCGGACGTCAGATAGATCGCGAGGAATTCGTGGCGGCCGTAGAGCTGTTCGATGTCGCTGCCGAACCACCACAGGAAGAGCATGTTGAAGAAGATGTGGATGTAGCCGCCGTGGAGGAAGGCGTACGTGAGCAAGCGCCAGACCTGGCCATTCCTGACGGCATTCACATCGAGCACGAACCACTGATTGACCCACGGCTCGCCGGTGGCCTGCGACACCATCTGCAAGAAGAACACGCCGACGTTGATCGCGATCAGCCAACGGCACATGACGCCGCGGGGAATGAGCGAGTCGAAGACGCTCGGCCCTTCATTGCGATAGTAGTCGCGATCCTGAATGCCCATCGGCGACGTGGCCCCACTAGCTGTGCGGATGTCGGAGCATTCTTTTTACCATATTCGACGGGGGGCAGAAAAGTCCCGACTTGTGAATTTTTCGAGGCCGTTAAGCTCGGCCTCGAAGAGGCGGGAGGACGCGATGTTTATTCCGGAGCCGCCCCCGCTATTGCGATTGCCCGAAGTATGCCACGAACAGGACCGCCGCGACCACGACGGCGAGGATCACCAGCGTCCGGCCCCAGGTGTCGCTCCAGGTGCGTGCGTACATGTTGCTGCCGCACTCCGGACAGATTGCGTCATCACCGGGGGCCGGCGGTTCACGCATCCCCTGCCAGCCGCACACGGGGCATTCAAACGCCCGATCACGCCACCAACCCCTCATGGCGCTTCCGGCATCTGCGACAGCAGAGCGGCCAGCGCCTGGTCATGCTCGGCAGGTAAGCTGGCGTCACGGACTTCGCGCAGGTACTGATGGCAGCGCACGCACGAGCGCGTCAGGTCGAAGTAGGCCAGCGTCACGCCATCCATGTTCTTCGCCCGCGCCTTGGATGCGATATTCTCGGCGGCTTGCTGGAATTCATTGCTGAACTGCTGATAACGCGGTTGCTTGTTGGCCAGCCATTCAGCGGTCTTGCTGATGCGCACCAGTTCGTTGGCGTGCTTTTCGATTTTGTCGAATTTGCCCATGGCAATGCCCTCGAGCAATTTTTGCGAGTTCTGCAACTTCTCGATCATCAATTGCTGCTGGCGGATTTGCGCGTAAACCCGCTGGGCGACCACCGCGGCTAGCGCGACCGTGACCAGGGCAATCAGAATCTTGTAACGACGTGACATGGTTTTATCTCCTTTGGGCTGCTTGGAAGGGACCGACCACGACAAACGCAATTCTCAGGCCACAACTCTGCCTCCGGGATTCGAGCTGTATCTATTGTATTTTTCTTATTGGGACTGATTCGATGCGATTTCCGCGTCGCCACCTATCGACGATGTGCTGTATCCGGCCCGCACAGCAATCAACGAGTTTCGCACAGCAATGCAGAGCGAGCCCAACGAAATATCAGTGATTTGCCAAATTGGACATCGGCATCATGATTGCACCAACGGCGGACACCGTTCTAAACATGTTCGACCCATGGTGCTCCATGAATCCCCAAGGCATGACATCGGACCAGGCATCCAGCCAGAAAGAGGAGCCGGCAGGGGCAGATTCGCCCCAAATCGCCATCCAGGACCGGCTCGTAGTTCTGATGTTCCTGATCGTTGGCGGCCTGTTCGGCGCCATTCTTTTGGCCGACCTCTTATTGGGATTCTTCCGCTGACAAAGTTGCGCGTACAGCGATGCCGTGGCCGCAAGCTGCCAGCTGGCAGGTTTGGACTTTCCGCGGCCTGGTCCCTGTTCAAAAGGCCCAATTGCACGTGCCTATTGCCAAAGGCCGCTCCAGGCCTGCAAGCTGGCGGCTTGCGGCCACGGCATCGCTGTGCGCGCACGAAGTCGCAACGCAGCCATACTGGGTCGCATGGGTCATCGGCGCAATTATTTCATCGCTGGCTGGATCTTGGTCAGAAGCGTCTTGGCGAGTTCCGGGCGGTTCGCCGCCGGCGCGTCCTGGATTTCTTGCAATCCCTTTTCGAGAATGTCTCCACGGGCGGAATCCACCTTTTTCACGTCGGCCACCATCTTCGGATAGCTCGCCACTTCGCTGCCAAGCTCCTGGCCATTGGCATAGGCCTTGAGGATGGAGCGCGGCGCGTTCAGCGGATCGTTCTCCGCCTTAACCGGGATGGTTTCCGGCTGGACGGGAGAGCCGCAGCCAAGTGCCATCAACGCGCACAGGACGGCGGCTGGAAGCAAACGGAAGTCGATCATTGGATAAGTTCTCGATTGAGCAAGGGAGTGTTTACTGGAGCAAAGCGAAACCCACCGATGCGCCAGGAAGCGTGTTGGGTCTCGCGTTCATGGCCCCTACGAACTCCCCGTCGCGGTGCACTAATCCGGCAGCGTCACGGGGTTGTTATCCGCGCGGTTGCCGAGGAATTGCCAGTTCTGCAGGGCGATGGAGTTCTGGAAGAAGCGGACGGTGCCGTCGCCGAGGAGGGCGTTGACGCCGCCGGTGTGCATGGAGCGAGCTGGGATGATGCCGACGCCCCAGTCGTGGGCGCCGCCCGGACAGCAATCGCCGCCGGCGGTCGGCCACACCCAGTTTGGCGGGGCGGCGGTGTTGAAGCTGGCATCGGTGGCAGCATACCACGCCCACATCGTGCCATTGTTGGAACGCAGCCCGCTCGGGCTGTTCTTGGCAGCGCTGCCGATCGCATTGAGTTCACTTAATGTCGGGAAATTGTGATTGGCGACGGCATTGAACAGGCCATTATTGGTGTAAAAGACGTCGTACGGATACACGCCAGAGCTGCCGGATGCGTTCGAGCCGGAGAGGACCTCGGCGGCGAGGATGGTGTTGGACAGGCCGTCGATAACTTCGGCCATCTTGCGATCGGTCTGGTAGGAGATGATGCCGTTGAAATTATTGCCGGCCCAGACAGTGTCGATGGAGCTGCCGGTGCACCAGACGTAATTGGTGCCCGGACCATCCCAGCCGCTGGGATTGGTGCCGCGCGACGGCGCTTGTGGAGCCGAGGGACAGCGGAACACGGCAAGCGGCGTGTTCATGAGGTTGTTGTACATCCAGCTCCAGTTGCCTGCGTTCGGCGTCGTGGAGTAGTGAGCCATGCCGGCCTGAAACAGCGGCGCCTGATCGATGTAGGGCAACAACCAGAAGTTGGCGCTCAGGGCCTCCCACGCGTTGGTGCCAACCTGCGTGTAATTGCGCGGGAACTTCTTGTTGGCGTCATGAAAGCTATGCATGCCAAGGCCAAGCTGCTTGAGATTATTGATACACTGCGTCCGTGCCGCCGCCTCGCGCACCTTTTGCACGGCCGGCACCAGCAGCGCGATGAGAATCGCGATGATCGCAATTACAACCAGCAGCTCGATCAGCGTGAAGCCGCGCCCTCTGCCCAGGAGAGGCGATGAACGCACGGGAATGCTCCTTTCTTAACCGAATGGAATGAACGAATTCATGAATTAGCAATTCATTAGCTTTCTATGATAAAACGCCCCCTTCATCACTGTCAAGCCACTTCGAAGAAGATTTTGTTGTCGATCTGCAGGGATGGAGTGGCCTCGCCCTCCGCCGTGTATCGCCCGGGCAAACGGCCGTAGATCACACCTCCGCGCCATCCACGAAACGACGACACGGCGGCAATGCGTCCAGGAAACGCCGGCCGTATTGCTTCGTGACCATGCGCGGATCGAGAATTGCCACCAGCCCCGTGTCGCTCTTCGTGCGAATCAGGCGACCGAACCCCTGCTTCAACTTCAAAATCGCCTGCGGCAACGTGTAATCCGGGAACGGCTGCCCGCCGCGCGCCGCAATGGCTTCGCAGCGCGCCTCCACCAGCGGACGGTCCGGCGGCGTAAACGGCAGCTTCGTGATGATCACGTTCGACAACGCCTCCCCCTGCACATCGACCCCTTGCCAGAAACTGTCAACCCCGAACAGGACCGCCCCATGCGCGGTGCGGAATTGCTCGACCATGCGATTGGCCGGGATGCCATCGCTTTGGCTGATCAGCGTCATGCGCTCGCCGTGTAGCCATTCGCGCAGCTTCTGGGCAGTACGCTGCATCGTCTGATTGCTCGTGAACAGGACGAACGCCCTGCCCTGCGTTCGCTGCAGGTACTCCTGGATTTTCCCTATGCAGGCGTCCTCGAAGGCGCGCGGGTCGGCGGTCGGATCTGGCATGTTGCGAAACAGGTGCAGCTCGGCCTGGCGGCGGAAATCGAACGGGCTGCCGAGCAGGAGCGAGGGATGCTCGTCGGGAAAGCCGAGCCGATCCATGTGAAAGTCGAACGGCCGCGATCCGCCGACAGCGAGCGTGGCACTGGTCAGGATCACGGACGGAATACGATTGAACAGCTTCTCGCGCAAGATCGGGCCGACCTCGATCGGGGCGCTGGCGAGTTGGACGCGTTCGCCACGCTCGCCATTGCCATCGATCCAGTAGACCTGGCCGGGCAGCTTTTGTTCGAGCCACGAGTCCAGCGATGCCGCCAGCGTTTCGCAGCGATACGCCGCCGATTCCAGTTCGATCTGCTCTTTCTCGTCCTTCAGCTTGTCGGCGATTCCGTTCAGCATGTTCGACAGCTTCTTGAACTCCTCCGACAGCGTGTCCGGCACAATCTTCGGTATCCGCACGCGCATCGAGTCGCCGCCGGCGATCCGCTTCTGCTTGAACTCCTGCTCGCGCCGCCAGGCGAGAATGCTGTTGAAGAACTGATGCGTCATCGTGCGAGCGTGATGGACCTGCATCCAGTCGTTTGTGTTGCCATGCACCGTGAGCAGGCCGATCGCCTTGCCCCGGCGTTCGTGATACAAGCGGTTGAGCAGCCAATCCGCCTGGCCACGCGTGACCGACAAACCGAGATGATCTGCCGCGACGTCCTCGACCGTGTGGGCCTCGTCAAACACGACCGCGCTGTACTTCGGCAAGATACCGACCTCGGGATTGAGCGCCCGCAGCGCGAGATCGACGAAGAAGAGCGCGTGATTGACGACGAGCACCTTCGCCTTCTGAATATCGGCGCGGGCCTTGAAGTAGAAGCACTCGCGATAATCCGGGCACTTCTTGCCCAGGCAATTGCTCGAATCGCTCTCGACGAGTTCCCACACCGGCGCCAGCGGGCGAAATTCGAGATCGCTGCGGCTGCCATCGCGCGTGGTCTTGGCCCACTCCAGCAGCGTGTCAAGCTGATCGAACGCGCCGCGTTCGGTGAGCAGCGAGTTGCTGCGCTGATGGGCGACCTTGAGCCGGCGTTTGCTGACGTAGTTGCCTCGCCCCTTGACCAGTAACGCGGTGAAGGGCTCAGGCATCACCTTTTGCAGAAAGGGGATGTCCTTGCGAACGAGTTGTTCCTGCAGACTGATCGTGTGCGTGGAAATGACGACGCGGCCGTCCTTCGACGCGAGCGCTGCCTGGATCGCGGGCACCAGATACGCGAAGCTTTTGCCGACGCCCGTGCCGGCCTCGACCATCAGATGCCCGGGCCCGCGCAGCGCGTCGGCAACGGCATCCGCCATGCGCAATTGCTCCGGGCGCGGCTCATAGTTCGGCAGCCCCTGCGCGATCGCGCCGTCGGGACCTAGGATGGCATGGTGATCCATACCCTCATTATCCGGGTTTTCGAGATTTCTGAAAGATGCGCGTCTTCGTCTACGAACACGTTTCCGCCGGCGGCCTCGGTCCCGATGTGCCCGCTTCGCTAATGCGCGAGGGCCGCGCGATGCGCGACGCCGTCGCCGATGACTTTCGGCGACTCGATATCGAGGTGGTGACGGAGGCGACCGCCTTCCCCGCGACGGCGGCGCGCTGCGACTGGACGCTGGTCATCGCGCCGGAGTTCGACGATCGTTTGCGCGACCTGAGCCAGGCGGTGCTCGACGCAGGCGGCCGACTGCTCGGCTCGCTGCCGGGCGCAATCGAGCTGACGGCGGACAAGCTGGCCATGGCACGCTTTTGGCACGCGCGCGGCGTGCCGCATCCAGTCACGGATACGGTCGACGTGCCGGTGCCGCTGGTGATTAAGCCGCGCCAAGGCGCCGGGTCGCAGGCCACGTTTGTGGTGCGCGAGCAATCGGCGCTTGACAAAACGCTTGACGCCGCCCGGCGCGAGTGGCGCGGACAGGTATTTCCCCCCTCTCCCCCGGAGGGGAGAGGGGAGAATGCGCGACGACCTCATTCTGCAAGCATTTGTCGTCGGCCAGTCCGCGAGCGTGTCGCTGCTGATCGGTGCACATCAGACCATACCACTCTTGCCCGCGCGCCAGACTTTGTCACAGGACGATCGCCTGCAATATCTCGGCGGCGCCCTGCCGTTGCCGGCGCCGCTCGCCGAGCGCGCGACGGCGCTTGCGTTGCAGGCGGTCGCCGACATCGCCGACTTGCGCGGCTACGTCGGCGTCGATCTTGTCCTGGGAGATGATGGCGATTTTACCATCGAGATCAATCCGCGGTTGACGACGTCGTACCTGGGCCTGCGTCAGGTGTGTCGCGCGAATCTTGCGGAGTTGATGCTGCGCTGCGCTCGCGATGAATCGATCGAGCCGCCGACGTGGGAAATGCGACCTGTCGTTTTCACGCCGTAACCCGGCCGCTTACGCGGCACGGCTCGCCGTTAATCGAGATGGCTGATGATCCAGCGATTCACGTCGCGCAGCATGTCGGCGTGCAGGCGGTGATTGGTCGGGTAAGTCTTCATCTGCACGTCGACGCCCGCCGCATACAGCAGGCGGCGGTCGGCACGGACCAGCGTCGATGGCACCACCGAATTGGCGATGCCGTGGCCGATGAACACCTTCAGCTCGTGCATCTCCGGCAACTTCAGTAGCGGCCGGTCCTCGAGCGGCATCGCGCCGTTGAGGGCGATCACGCCGCCGAAGCGTTCGGGGTATTGCATGCCGATGCGGTAGGCCAGGGTGGCGCCTTCGCCAAAACCGGCAAGATAGATACGTTCGGAATGGATGTGATAATGCCGACGCGTGTCGGCGATGGCCCGGAAGAGATAATCCTCGATCAGGTCGTGATGGCTGGCGTCCCCCCAGGAGAAGCCGAGGGCGCCCTTCGCGTTGGTGCCCCGGCAGACAGGGCCGCGCAGGCCGATCGACACGAAGTTTCGTCGGCTGATCTTCGGGGCCAGCCGCAGGATCTGCTCCTCGTTGCCCCCCTCGCCGTGCAGGAACACGATCAGCGGATAGGCATAACGCGGCTCGTAGCCCAGCGGCGCGAAGGTGCGGATTGGCAACGGCCGAGCCAGCGCCACCTCGGAGGTGTAGAAGCCTTCTTCCGGCCGAAAGGTCTGCCAGGCGAGATCGAGAAAAGCCATCGGCGAGCCACCCTGATGCGAAAGGAAAACCACTGCGAGTACGCACGAAAGTCTACGTTGATCTCGCCGGAGTGTCAACGTAACCCCATGGCGGACTTGAGGCAAAATCGAGAGTTTTGCGGTTTTTTCGTCGCATTGCAACGATTACAAGATATGCACAAGACGGGAAAAAAATGCGGGTCGGAATACGGAACGGGATCGCCGGATTAATGGCGGTCCCGTCGCATGTTCATGTCACTTCACGCGGGTGTCGGGGTCGACGTCTAGTCGTCTTCATCGTCATCAAAGTCACGCGACTTGGAGCTCCCGCTCGATGCGAGCTTGCTGCTATAGCCGGCGATTTTGACCCAGAACATGATCCAGAATACCAGGTACACGATACCCACCACGGAATTGCAATAGTTGACGAATGGAATGCAACTCATGCCGATCATCACCGACAACAGGATGGCGGCGGTCAGGCCGTTGCTTCGCCCGTAGTCGCTGCCGTCGTCCATGCCGCGATCTTCGAATTCATTCTTGAGCGAGGCGGGGATGCGTGTGCCGATGAAATAGACCCAGACGATATTGAAGCAAGGAATCAGCAGGAGCCAGACCATTCCGGGCTCCATCTGGCGATTGCGCGGCGCCACGTTATTGAGGGCTTTCGACAAGGTCAAGCAGTAGAAAATCTGGATCGTGAGGCTGATCGCCATCATCACCAGGCCGACGACAATGAAGACCACAATCAGTTCGGGCGGAATTTGCGGCTGATTTTGATTCGGAAATTGCTGGAACTGGGCAAATAGTATGGGGGCTGAGGACAATTTACTGCTCCTGCTGCAATTGTTGGGGATTACGCTGGCTAACGTTACCTGAACGATAGCGAGGCCAATTCAGAAAGCAAGAAAATACTTGGCAAGATTTTCCGATTACTAAAGTTGTAGGATGCACAAAACGAACGCACCGCGCTCGACCTGAATATTCAGGTCTCACGCAGTGCGCTTCACGCTTGTTCGCCCGCAACCCTACTGGGGCAGCGAGCGGTAGATCGGCGTCTTCAGGAACATGTTGCGCGGCCGCAGCTCGAAGACGGTCCAGTAGATGGTTGCCTGGCCGTTGGCGGTGCCGTTGCCGTTAAGGATGCCGTCCTCGGCACGCGGCGTGTGCAGGCCCGACGACGAGTGCCAGATGGTCACGTTCTGCTTGTCGAGTTCGGTCGGCTCGCGCTTTTCGCCGTTCTTCGGGCGGAAGTGGTTGGCGATCTGGGTGTACATCTTTTCCGGGCAGTCGTGCCGGGTGATCCAGAAATCGTGCAGGGTGAAAGCCTCGTCCGCAAAACGGCGATGGCGGGCGGTGCCCTGCGGATAGGTCACGAGGTCATACGCGATCGGATAAGCGGGACGGTCCTTTCCAGCTGGCAGGATGTTGTAATTCGGATTGGTGACGCGAATGCGCGTGAACTCTTCCGGATGCCAGTCGATGAACTTCTCGGTCGTGACCTCTTCGATGTTGAGCTTGCCGTTATCCCCTTGCAGCTTCGGATCGCGTGGCAAGCTGACGGAGTAGACCTGGTTGACGGTGTTATTGCCCTGAGGCCCGAGCTTCATGCCGATGTGCCAGTAGCTGCCGTGCATGTGCGACGCGTCGAAGTGCGGGAAGTAGTTGTAACCGGTCGGCGAGTGACGGAAGACGATGCCGCCGTCATCGCGGAAGCCGTACTCGATCATGTACGTGTAATTGGCGGCAGCGAAGTTGGCGAGCAGGGTCAGCTCCTCGCCACGGCGGGTGATGTTGCCATGCTTGTAGGCGGTGCCGGTGTCACGCAGCTCGGCGATCACCTGCTTGGCCTTGCTGAGCACCTGGCTGGTCGCTCCGCCTTCTTTCGGCGACAGCTTGACATAGCCGCCGACGTCCCGCAGGTCGTAGAAGCGCGTGTTGCGGAAGTAATAAGGGACGTAGAACTCCTGCGGATGAGCGTCCTCGAGGACCTGGATCCATTCGGCGTTGCGGCCGGGCTTGAAGAAAGCCTGCTTGATCGTGAAGAGGACGGTGCGGCCGCCGTTGCCGAACTTGTATCCGCGGGCGGCGGCTTGCTTGGCGCTCTCCATGTCCCAGACGATCTTCCACGCCGTCTCCCAGTTTTCCGGATCATTGGTCGGGAAGGTGATCATCAGCTCCTTCTCGTCCTTGCCGGGAGCGATCTGCATCGGCACCTTCTGCTTCTCCCCCTTCTTCGCGATCGGCTGGTCGGGGTCCTTTTCCTGGTTGCTGGCAATGAACTTCTCGAAGTCGCCAATCTGGTTGCTGAAGCGCGTCAGGAATTTCTCGAGCCCCTGCTGCGTCACGCCCAGACTGCAATCGAGCCCCGCCTCGAGAACGACGCCATCCTTCGGATAACGGACCGCACGTGTGGTGACAGCAATCCTCTCGTTGTAGCGGTTCACCGTCGTCAACGACGGCAGGCTGCGCGTGTGGGCCTTGAGCAGCAGCCGGCCACCGCCATCGAGACGGTACAGGTTGAACTTGCGGTCGTTGAGCTCGATGGCCACATGCTCTTTCGTCACGGAGAACTGGCATTCCATGGCCTTGAGCGTCTTGACGACAAAGTTGGCGGATACCGACTCCACCGGATCCTGGGCGTAGCTCGGGGCCGCGATGCCGGCCAACAGACAGACTCCGAGCAGCAGGCGCGATCGCATGATAATTCCTCGCAGAGGCTAGGTTTGGTTCGAGGGAAGACGTCGAATTCCCCTTATTCTAACGTCGCGCGCGCCGGATACAAGCAATTCTGGCGGATTGCTTCATGTGGGGTACGGCAAGAATTTCTGGCAGCCACACTCACTCCGATTCGACCTGTCGCTGACACAAATCATTAGCCACAGAGGACACAGAGGGCACAGAGATTTGACGTGACGGCCACCGCGAAGAATATGGCGCACAAGTGGAGTGTTGGAACGAATCACCTATATTGGAGCAAGTTCCTACGCCTCTCTGTGTCCTCTGTGGCTGATGATTCGTCAGCGACAGGTCGGATCGGAGTGAGTGTCTCAGTCGCTGCCATAAGTTTTGCCACGCTCTTCATGTGCCGGATCGGCTATACTTCACTCCGCCATCTGAAGAAGTGTATAACCACAAAACACGCGAAACACCCGAAAAGAAGACCTGATGCCTCGCTTCGTCATCCTTGAACACGATCATCCGTCGCTGCACTGGGACCTGATGCTGGAGGCAGGCGACGTGCTACAAGCTTGGCGTTTGGCCGCGCCGCCGACGGAGAGCGACGCGGTCGAGGCGACGCAGCTCGGCGACCATCGGCGTGCGTATTTGGATTACGAGGGACCGGTGAGCGGCAATCGCGGCACCGTCAAGCGATGGGATGCGGGCACTTTCCACGACGATATCGATTCGACGCCGACGGCACGCATCCTGGTTTTCGCGGGCACGCGCATTTGCGGACGCTGGCGGCTGACGCCGCACGGGGCGCATTGGCTCATGGCGCCAGCGCCGGCTTGAAGGTTTTGCTCAGATCCAACGGCTGCATCGCGTGCTCCGGCGTTCGGCCATGGATCGACACGCCGGTGTGATTGATCTGCAGCGCCGTCAGCAGCCATTTCGGATGCGGGTCCTGGTCCGCTTGCAGGTGGATCACCGCCACCGAGTTGCCTTCGTGGCGATACAGGCTCACCTTTTTGTTCTGCTTGCGACCGAACTCCGATAGCTGATGCAAAAGCGATTGGCTCGAGATCGGTACCGCGCCGGCCCGGGCGCTCAGGATCTCCACCGCGATCGTGTTCGGCTCCTTCGGCACCAGCCAGACCTTCAGATCGTACGACACCACGGTGCTGAACCAGTCCGAACCATAACGAAACGCGAGACGGACGCGGTCATCTTCGAGCATGAAGGCGGGCGACGAGATGCCCATCTTGCGCAGCCCCTCCCCTTCGCCGAGCTTCGGAAAGGTATCATCGAGAAAACTGTTGAGTTGCTTTTCGGTAAACTGGCAGCGCCAGTTTTCGTCCTGGCGGGCGCTGATGTCGGCCATCATCTGGCCGAAGTTGCTGAGAAACTGATTGGCAAGAAAGACACGCGCATCCCCTTCGGGGACCTGACACTGCTGATAAAAGTTCGGCTCATGCTTGAGCGTGACGCCCAGCGCGGTCAGGCCGCCGCCGACAAAAAACGCGAGAACGCCGCACACACCGAACCATTTGCGTTTTCGCATGGCCGAGATCCTTCCATCGAATGCAGGGTCAGCAATCGCTCACCGTATAGCGTCCGCGCGAAGCGGGGTCAACCCGGATTGCAACTTGCCCAGATCGCCGCAATGCCGTAGCCACATCAAGAAAAATCCACATTCGCCGATTATCGCTGCTGGAAATGACAATTGCCATGTCAGCATGCGAACCTGTGCGCGCTCCATTTCCTCTCTTTCCACAAGGGCGCCCCCCTGCCGCGGTGACTTACCGTTGAAATCGGCCGCGCAACTACTCTAATGTCAGGACGTTGCGAAAGCGCACGGTAAGTCACGACGCATTGACGTACCGTGCAGAACCGAGTGCCGACCGAACCATGCTGAACCTGCACACGCCGACGCCGCCGCGCTGGCTGGAGCACGTCTCCGCCAACCTGGATGAGTTGCTGATCGATCACGCTCATTGCGAGAAGAAGGCGGCCGGCGTGGCGATGAATTTGCTGTTCGCCTACGTCGACCGCGTCGAGCTGGTCCGGGCGATGTCGGACATCGTGCAGGAGGAGCTGAGCCATTTTCACATGGTGCTCGACATCCTCGAACGCCGCGGTGTGCGTTTTCGCAAGCTCCCCGCAAGCAAGTACGCTGAGAAGCTGCATCGCCTCGCGGACAAGCAGGAGCCAATGCGAGCCGTCGATCGCTTGCTGATCGCCGCGATCATTGAGGCACGCTCCTGCGAGCGCTTCGGCCTCTTGCGCGATCATCTGCCGGACGCCGAACTGGCCGCATTCTTCGGCGGCCTGTTCGAATCGGAAGCCCGGCATCACAGCACCTACGTGCGGCTCGCCAAGCTATTCATGCCGGAAGAGCGCGTCACAGCCCGGCTGGCGGAGCTTGCGCGAGCGGAGGCGGAGATCGTCGCGG
Source organism: Gemmataceae bacterium (assembly GCA_035656475.1). Taxonomy (GTDB): domain Bacteria; phylum Planctomycetota; class Planctomycetia; order Gemmatales; family Gemmataceae; genus SIAQ01. The sequence goes on from DASRSQ010000294.1 coordinate 24,438, forward strand.
AGGGGGAGCCGGCGCCGCGGATGCACAGCTAAAAAGAAGGATGAAGGCGGAAGGATAAAGGATGAATCAGTCTTTCTTCATCCTTCATCCTTCCGCCTTCATCCTTGCGCTGGGTGAATCATGCCTGAAATCTACGTCAGCACGGATGTCGAAACCGACGGCCCGATCCCGGGGCCGCACTCGATGCTCAGCTTCGCGTCAGCCGCGTACCGCGCCGACAAGACGCTGGTCGACACATTCTCGGCCAATCTCGAATTGCTCGACGGCGCCGCCGGGCACCCCGACACGATGGCGTGGTGGAAGACGAACCAGACCGCGTTTGATGCGACGCGCGCCGACCTCGAAACGCCGGCGGCGGCGATGCGGCGCTACGTCGACTGGATCGGGAGGTTGCCGGGCAAGCCGGTGTTCGTCGCGTATCCCGCGGGCTTCGATTTTCTGTTCGTCTACTGGTACCTGATCCGCTTCGTCGGCTCGAGCCCGTTCTCGCACTCGGCCCTTGATATGAAAACCTATGCAATGGCGCTGATGAAGTCGAACTATCGCGACGCGGTGAAGCGCAACATGCCGAAACGCTGGTTCGATCCGTTGCCTCACACGCACGTCGCTCTCGATGACGCGATTGAGCAAGGCGCGTTGTTCTGCAACATGCTGGCGGAAAATAAATAGACAAGGCGAGCCAATGAACGTGTTCTCTCGATTCTTCGCGTGGCTATTAGGACGCCCTACCGGCCCAACTTATACCAAGCGATCAACCATCGACGGGATTGAACTGGAGAAGATCCTTGTTTTCGCGAAGGGACGCGAGGCGACGCTACAGGAAATGCTGACCGTCATCAGCAGCAGCCTGTTCAAGATCGAAGGGGGCGGCGGCTCCGGCTTCAAGTGCTCCACCGAGGAGTGGAACCAGTTGCCGGGCGAGACCGAGACGAGCGCCATCCAGCGCGTTGCCCGGGAGACCTCTGACAAGTTCCCGGGCATGTTTGTTGTCGCGTTCGCCTGGCCCGACACCTATCCGACAATCCTCGCGGCAATCGTGACGACGACCTACTATCCGACGCCTTTCCCCGCGGCGCCCCACACGCTTATCACCGGCATCAAGCGCAGCGAGCGGAATTGAGCTAATCGAGTTTCGCTGCTGGCCCCGCCTGGAAATCCTTCACTTCGATCTCAACCGATTTGTACCCCTGCCACTCGTTCCAGCGCGGCGTGAACGCGAGACAGCATTGCCCCTGCTGCGACATCAATTCGCCTGCACGTTCCGCCATACCGAAGGCGATCGCGCGCACCTCCTTGCCGTTCTGCCGAACGCGAAAGCTGAGATGCCGTTCGCCGTGGCCGACCTTTTTCGGTTCGCGCACCACTTGCAAGCGATCGGCGAGCAACAACGGCGGCGGATTGCCAGAGCCGTACGGCTCCAGCCGATCCATCGATTGCATCAATCCCGTCGTCAGACACGACAGTGGAATCTCCGCGTCAAGATTGAGCCGATGCGGCCGCGGTTGCGCACCGAGATGCCGCGCGACCACCTCGCAGAACGCATCACGGAAGCCATCGACGGCCGCCGGCAGAATGCGCAACCCTGCCGCCGCCGCGTGCCCGCCATGCCCGACGAGGTGTGTCGTGCACTCCTGCAACGCCGCATGCAGCGCGAAGCCGGGGACCGAGCGGCCCGACCCCTGCCCGTGCGGCTGCCCCTCGCGCAGCGAGATCATCAGCACCGGCCGCGCGAATTGATCGACCAGCCGGCTCGCAACGATGCCGAGCAACCCCGGATGCCATTCCGCGTTTGCGAGCACGAGTGCCGGCGCATCCGCATACGTCATCGCCATCTCGCGCGCCTCGCTCAGGATTCGGCGTTCCATGAGCTGGCGTTCCTGATTCTGCCGTTCGAGATAATCCGCGAGAATGTGCGCCCGCTGCGGATCGGCCGTCGTCATCAGCTCGACCGCCAGCCGTGCCGTGCCTAGCCGGCCCGCGGCATTGATGCGCGGCGCCAGGGCGTAACCGATATCCATCGCGGCGAGATTGAGCTTCGTGTCGAGCTTGGCGCTCTTGAGCAAGGCCTGCAAGCCGATCGTCGGCTTGGTGCGAAGCCGGGCCAGCCCGTGCCGGACGAAGATGCGATTCTCCTCGAACAACGGCACCACGTCGGCGACCGTCCCCATCGATGCCAGCATCACCGCGTCGAGCAGAAAATCGCGCAACTCTGGCGTCACCTTCGGACTGCCGCACTCCTTTTTGCACAGCGCCCACGCCAGCTTGAACGCGACCCCCGCCCCGGACAGTCCGCCGAATGGATACGTCGAGCCCGGCAAACGCGGATGCACCAGCACCGACGCATTAGGCAGCGTCGCCTTCATCTCGTGATGATCGGTGACGATCAGCTCCATGCCGAGCTTGCGCGCCTCCTCCGCCTCGTCGATGCTGGCAATCCCGCAGTCCACGGTCACGATGACATTGACGCCCGTGCTTGCGAGCTTCTGCAACGTCTCGGCGTTGAGCCCATAGCCCTCCTCGAGCCGATGTGGCACATGAAAAATGACATCGGCCTTGAGCAGCCCCAGGCAGCGCAGCAGGATCGCAGTGCCCGTGACGCCATCGACGTCGTAATCGCCGTAGATGCAGATCTTCTTCTTTTCGTGGATGGCGACGAAGAGCCGTTCGACGGCATCGTTGATGCCCGGGAGGAGTTCGGGTTCGAGAAGGCCAGTGAGGGTGCAGGCGAGAAACGATTCGGCGGTGAGCTTTTCCCCCATGCGCCGGTTGAGCAGCAGCTGAGCGATGATCGGCGACACGCGCATCGCCTGGCTCAGCTTGTCGATCGCCGTCGGATCATGCGGCAGCAGATGCCAAACCTTGGCGTTTCGGGTGGGATCATCCATGGCGTTTCGTCGATTGTGATGCGGAGTCCTTTGCAGTGATTCTATCAAAGTGCTCCGCCGTCGCACAACCGGGGAGAACGCTCAGTCTCCGAGAAAGCGATTCGCGGGCATCCCTGCCGTCACTTCAAATTGCGTCCTTGCATGATTGAACAGGATCAGCATGCCCGACAGCAGCGGTGATAATGAAATGTCCCCTGAATCCAGACGCACCTTTTGCCCCGCGCCGCGAAAGGCTCGGCGGTCGCGCACCTCGGCCCAGGACGTAGGCCAGCGCTGCGGATCGAAATTGCGTTCCTCGATAGTCACGCGTATCCCGAAGCCGTTCTTCGTGCTCGCATATCCCATCAACAACAAGCTCCCGGTCGCGGTCTCCTCGACTTCGACCACAATGTCCTTGAATTTGCCTTTTCCTACCACGGTCACTCTGGGCCGTGCCCCTGTCCAGGGATCAAACCGAAAGATCTTCAACGCAGCCAGCCGTTTCTCGATGACGGGTAACTGCGTGTAATCGAGAATCTCGCCGGGGAACAGCGTGACCTGTTTGCGAATGACATCGTGCCGGGTCACCGTGTTGCCAACGATGATGACTTCGCCCACGCGATCGACCGGGGCGTCATTCACCGTGTACACCAGATTGACCGCGGCGGGCCGATTGGGATCCACGAAAGCCTCCGAGCCGACCTGCAGCCGTTTGCCAAGCCGGCCGCCACAATCCCTGAGGCGGCGTTCATCCGCTTCGACGGCGGCGGTGGAATGAAACTCCCCCTTCCTGACCTTGATCAATCGCTCCAGCTCCGCGTGCATCTTCTTGTCCATGCGGCCTGCGATCGAACAGTTGGCGATGCGAAAGCGTTTGCCGGCGCCAATGTGAAAGGTGACATCGACCTGCGCGAAGTCATCGCTGAAGTGCAACTCGCGCTGGACGTGCGCGTTCAGGTAGCCCCGGCTGCGATAGAAAAACTCGAGCCTGGCCACATCTTCGGCAACCCCTGCAGGATTAAAGATGGCGTCTTGCTTCGTGTCTTCGACCACCCCCGGCACTTCGAGCAGGAACGGCAGCTGGATCCAGTTGAAGAAGCGCACCTTGCGAATGCAGACCTTGGGACCTTCCGAGATGTTGAATACGACCCGCTCGTGGTCCTGGTCATAGCCTTCTGTCAGGGCGACGTTTGCGAAGAAAAAGCCCATGTCGCGCAAGCGTTGCTGGATTTCGAAACATGCCCTTCGATTTGCCCATCGGTCCAGCGGCATGCCCGCACGCAGGCCGGTTATGAGGGCCAACTCTCTCTCGCTGAGATGCCGGACATTGTGGTAGGCGACTTCGCGGACGTTGTTAGGAAACTCACGTACCTCGAAATGCACCCGGACTCGCCCGCCTGGCAATCTTGTTGTGCGGACGGGCAGAATACTTCTGAACAGCCGCGAGGCGGCGAGGCTCGAAACGTCGTCCATCGCCTGACCGTATAAAAACGGCTGGCCGGGTTTGGTCTTGATGAACTTCATCACGTCCGCGGTCGCAATCCTCCGATTGCCGACCACGACAACCTCCGCAACCACCGGCGGATTTTTCGCTTCCTCAACGCTCGACAGCGATTGGATAAACAAGAATATGCACGTCAGCTCGTTCATCGCGGATCCTCCGCAAGTTGAACCAGGCAACCTCCGCAACTTGAATAAGCAAATAGGCGTGTGCCTGTCAACCCGAACGGCCACTTGACTAACGCCTGGCGGACACATCAATGCGGCCCAGGCTCTGGGTCGCGGCGCGGCGCACGCTCGCCGCCGGGTCGGTTTCTGCCAATTCGCGCAGTGCCGGAACGGCTTCGCCCGCCTTTGGGCCGAAGTTCCCCAGGGCACGCGCCGCATCACGGCGAATCGATGCGTCTTGGTCCTTGAGGGCCTCGGTCAACATCGGCACAACGACCTTGGCCTCGCGAGTTCGGTGACGCAATGCATTCACCGCGTGCAGGCGCTTGACCGGATCGGGGGAGTTCAACTGGTCGGCAAAATGCGTCGCCGACGGGCCGCAGCCGACAACGGGCAACAAGCAAACCAAAAGAAAGGCGAGACGAAGCAGCTTCATGGTCGGGCTCCGATCAATAATCGCCGACGGGGTTGCCGTCGGCGCGACTCAGCAAATTTTCGTAGGTGATGCCGTTAATGCCGGGCGTGATCAGGCGGACGGAACCGTCGCCGACGAGAAAATAGACACCCGCCTGGTGCATGCTGTGAAAGACATCCGGATCGGTGACGACCGGATCGTTGGGCAGATGCGTGCGATGGCCGTGACTGAGGACGAGCGCCTGGGATCTGGCCTGGGTGCCGAAAGGATCGGGATCTTCCAGGGCCATAACGCCGGCGCCGGGAATCGTCCCGGCCCAGGCCGTGCGCGAGTGTTTCATGTTGTGTTCGCCGATGAAGAGCGTATTGCTCAGGCCGTCGCTGATGCTCGCAGCGGTAAATTTGCTATTGCGCAGGAACGATCCGGTGTTGCTACCAGGATACGAATCCGTCTCGTAAATTCCATTGACTGCGGTGTAATTTCCTTGCGCCAGGGTTGCCAGCGACGTACTTTGATTGGCGTAGCTGGTGACGCTAAACGTTGACAGTTGTTCGTCGGCGGGACACCAGAAGACCGACAGAAACGTCTGACTCGCCGGCGTTGCCGATACGGGCTGGTTGAAGTTGATCTGGCCGAAGAGCGGCCCCTGGTCGAGATCGTTGAGCAGGAATGATGCCCAGCCCCAGCCAGGTCCGACATCCGCGCTGGCATCAGAATTCGCGCTCGGGTTGTTGTCCGCATAGCCCGGCGGAAAGACTTTGTTGCGCCCGTAATACGAATGGAGGGCAAGGCCGATTTGCTTGAGGTTGTTCTGGCACTGCGTCCGCGCCGCCGCCTCGCGCACCTTCTGCACCGCCGGCACCAGCAGCGCAATCAAGATCGCAATGATGGCGATAACGACAAGCAATTCGATGAGAGTGAATCCAACACGTCGCGACCGCATGAGTCACCTCGTTTAACAGCGTTATACCAAAGTATAACGACGTTTAACGCTACGGCCAGTATCAAGTCCGAATTCTTTCAAGAAAAGACGTAATACGCCAAATTTACATGTCTTGCGACGCATTAGCGTCTTTGCCAATCGCTGTCTGATCTTCCAGGCAGGCATTTTGCGAAAGAATCCCATCAGCTGCGGCACCTTTCGCGAAGTGCCAAGGCATTTCGTTGGAATCCGGCAACATTTCGGCCGACGCAAGCCGCCAGAACCGGTGTAGTGGCAAGTGGATATGGAGAACTCTTAGTGCTTCTTTCATAATACACCACGCCTTCACGGAATCTACAAATTGCGTTTGTAAGTTCTCCCTCGTGCCCTACCGTACATTCCACCACGAGGAGAGTCTCCGCATGAAGATTCCGCAACAGCTTGCTCGAAAGGGCTTTACGCTCATCGAGCTGCTCGTCGTGATCTCGATCATCGCGATCCTGGTCGCGATTCTGATCCCGGCAGTCATGAAGGTTCGCGCCGCCGCCGCTGCGACGCAGTGCTCGAACAACGTCAAGCAGATCTGCCTGGCGGCGTTGGCGTACGAAGGCCGCACCAAGCGGTTGCCGACCTCCGGCGAAGGCGTCCAGACCGTCGGCCAACCGCCGAATATCATTGCGAACAAGGTGTTCGATGGCACCTCGTTCTTCATGCAGATCCTTGCGGACTGCGACCAGAAGACGGCAGCGGCCCAGTTCACGAAGAACACCTTCTACAACGACCCGAACTATCCCAACAACCAGGCCAGCGCCATGACCCAGGTGGCCAGCTTCCTGTGCCCGGCAGCAGAAGGCGTCCAGCCTGACCCGCTCGGTTTTGGCCAGACCAGCTACATGGGCATCGCCTACTGTGATATCGACCCGGTGACGGGCCTGCGTGCCTCCGGTACCCAGCTCGACGCCACCGGCCTGAAGTTGGTAAAGCGTCCGGCCGCTCTCCAGCCTTACGGCAACGTCAAGGACGCTTACGGCTGGTACGGTTACGGCGGCATCGATACCGATCCCAAGAGCCCTACCTACCTGAAGAACTACGGCAACGGCGTCGGTAACCCGTTTCCGACCGGTCAGGGAGGCAACACGATCCTGAACGTCTCCGACGGCACCTCCAACACCATCATGATGGGCGAGGATTCCTCCTACCGCAATCATGAAACGGTGTTCCCGTTCCAGGTTTCCCCGACCGTCGATCCTCTGTCGATCGCCGGCAACTTCAAAGTCCAGCCGGCTCAGACGTATGTCAACAAGAGCGGTATGCGTGCCATCAATCGCTGGGCTGATCCGGAAAACTCGAACGGCGTTTCCGGTCCGCCGGAAGCTGACCCGAATGACAAGACGGGTATCTACAACGGGATCACGAGCTACACAGGTAGCTACGTCAACCAGAATAGCTATCCGCTAGGCGGTGGTGGCCCGAATGCCCTTTCCAAGTCGGGCCTCGGTTGCGTTTGGTCGGCGAACAATTGCGGTCCGAACGACGAGTTGTTCAGCCCGCATAACGGCGGCGCCTACGTCGGCTTCGTCGATGGGCACGTCACCTTCCTTAAGGATGACGTTCCTGCGGCGGTCCTTCGCTACCTGGTGATCCCGGACGACGGCCAGACCTTTGACTCGATCTGGGTGAAGTAATCAGGAGTGCACACCCTTCATGGGTTTGCTCAGCTGGGCCAGACCGGGGCAAATGCTCTGGTCTGGCCAAGCGCTTTATTAATCGGCCTCTTTTCCGTGGGATATTCGCACCGATGACATCGCCCATTCATCGATTGCACAAGGAATGAAACTAGAATCGGCTTGACTTGATCCAAAGCCGTGGAGATTGGATGTCATGAAGAATTGCCAAATGGTAGCACGCAAGGGTTTCACCCTGATCGAGCTGCTGGTGGTCATTTCGATCATCGCCATCCTGGTGTCGCTCCTGCTGCCGGCGGTGATGAAAGTTCGCGCGGCTGCAGCCGGCATTCAGTGTGCCAACAATGTCAAGCAAATCTGCCTCGCCACGCTCGCCTATGAAGGCGCGCAAAAACGCCTTCCCTCATCCGGAGAGGGGGTTTACACGAGCGGCTCGCCGCCGGCGCTTTCGGCCATGACTGTTTACGATTCGATGTCCTTCTTCACGCTGATCCTTCCCAATATGGATCAGCAGGCGGCAGCGGCACAGATTACCAAGGCCGCATTCTTCAACGATCCCAGTTTTCCGGGCAACCAGCTGGCCGCGGCGACGAAGGTTGCAAGCTACATCTGTCCCGCTGCGGAAGGACTCCAGAACGACCCGCTGGGCTTCGGGCAAACCAGCTACATGCCGATCTCCTACTGCGATATCGATCCCGCTACGGGTTTACGCGGCGTCGCCGGACAGGTCGATGCCACCGGTCTGAAGCTCATCCTGCGTCCGGGCGCATTGCAGACTTTCGGCTACACGAAAGACATTTATGGTTACTATGGCTACAACGCCGCCGGCGTCGGAATCACGAGCCAGGTTGGTAATGGTGGCAACACCATTCCCAATGTTTTCGATGGCGCCAGCAACACGATCATGCTCGGCGAGGACTCGTCGTACCGCAATCATGAGTCGGTCTTTCCATTCCTCCAGGCGCGCGGTATCGATCCGATTTCCGTCCCCGGAAACTTCGGAAGCGCCCCCAAGACCACCTATGTAAACTCCAGCGGTCGGCGTTCCGTAAATCGCTGGGGCGATCCTGAAACGGGTGGCGGCATCTCCGGGCCGGCCCAGGCGGACAAGTCCAGCCCCTATTACGCCGGCATCACCGTCTATCGTGGCACCTTCATCAACCAAAACAACTATCCGTTGGGCGGTGGCGCCGCGTGCCCATGGTCGGCCTCCAATTGCGGACCCAACGATGAATTGTTCAGCCCGCATAACGGTGGGTGTTATGTCGGTTTTGTCGACGGACATGTCACCTTCTTGAAGGATGAT
>DASRSQ010000295.1:0-7952 GCA_035656475.1 Gemmataceae bacterium
CAAACGTGATCTCGAAGAGCCAGCCAACCACCGTCAACCTGCTCGGCACGAGCGACCCGACGATGCTCGTCAGTCCGCCCAAGAGCCTCGATGCATTTCCGCTTGCCTGGCCGAAGGGCGCCGACTGGAGCGGCCCGCGTCCGTTCGTCGCTGTCAGTCCCTTCCCGGAATTCACGCGCAAGCCGGGCGACAAGCCGCAGGAGCTGCCCGCGGGCCGCGTCGGCGTCAGCGGCAAGCTCGTCAAGCCGTACGAGGAGGATCGCTACAAGATCCCGGTCACACCAGGCAAGAAGGTGAAGCTCGAGGTATTCGCCGAGCGCATCGGTTCGCCAATCGATGTTGCCGTCATCGTTCGCAACGAAAAAGGCGACCAGCTCGCACGCGGCGAGGATTCGCCCGGCACCCTCGATCCGGTCCTCGAATACGCGGTGCCCGACAAGGTGACCTCGATCATCGTCGGCGTCGCCGACGTCCAGGGCCGCGCAGGCCCCGGCGGCGTATATCGGCTCGTTGTCGATCCACTGACCCAGGCCGGCACATATCGCTTGACGACGCCGATCCAGCGTCTGTCGCTGCCTGTCGGTCGGCGCGTCGTCGTGCCGGTGCAGATCGAGCGTCAAGGTTACGCTGGGAAGATCGATCTCACGCTCAACCTGCCGCCAGGCGTGAAGGCGGAGAACACGTCGATCCCCGACGGCGCCGATGGCACGCTCATGACCCTCGAGCGCAGTGCGACGCCGTTCGAGCCGACGATTGCGACCTGGCGCGGCCGCGGTGTCGACGGCATCGAGCAGGCGGTCGTGGTCAAGGGGCACCCGCTGAAGCTGGTACAGCCGTGGCTCGCGCGCGAAATCGCCGTAGCCACGTCGGACGCCAAGCCGGTCGATTTTGCGATCGACTGGCGCAATCTGCCGAGCGACACTGCGATTGTGCCGGGCATCAAGCTGCCGTTGCCAATCCTGGTCAAGCGAGCGATGGACAAGACGACGGTCAAGCTCACGCTGCTGACGAGCCAGGTGGCGCCGCTTGTCAACAACCAGCCTGACCCGAACAAGACGCTACGCCAGGAGAAGCCGATCGAGATGCCGGTGAAGGGCAACGATAGCGAGCTGGTCGTGCTGGTTCCGCCCGAATTGCCGGCGCCGGTCTATGACGTGACTGTGCAGGCCGAGCTGCTCGATCCGGCGAAAAAGGTGCTGGCGACGTCGTTCACGCCGGTGCGTCGCATGGCAGTGCGCATGCCGATCGTCGTCAAGCTGAACGGTCCGACGCGCATCGAGGCGCCGTTCGACGCCAAGAAGGGTGCCGTCATCAAGCTTCAGGGCAAGATCGAACGCATCCATGGCATCAAAGCCGATGTCGCGCTCGCGGTGACCGGTTTGCCCGCGGGAGCGAAGGCGGAGGCGGTCACGGTCAAGGCCGATGCGAGCGATTTCGCCGTCAACGTGACGTTTCCGCCGAACATACCGGCGGGCGAGTTCAAGAACGTGAAGCTATCAGGTTCGTTTGCCCCGGATGCGAAGACGCCGAATATTCGCGTGCGAAGTCGAGAGGTAGAAGTTAGTCTGGTACTGCAATCACCGCCCAAGAAATAAGGATGCTGTCATGATCCGATCCATTGCCGTGACCTGCATGGTTTTGCTGGCGCCGACGTTGTGCGACGCCCAGCAAACGCCTGTGCCTGCGTCGATCATCGTCCAGCCGACCGCGATCGAGATCAAGCATCAGCGCCAGCCGTTCCTGCTCCAGGTGCTCGGCGCCACAGCCGACGGCTACTCGCTTGACCTCGCCGCCCAGGCGAAATACACCGTTGGCGATGCCAAGGTCGCGACCGTCGACGCCGATGGCTGGGTGCGACCGGTCAGCAATGGGCAGACGCAGGTCACGGTCAACGTCGCCGGCGTCACGAAGATGGTCACGGTCAAGGTGCAGATGCCGGCGGCCGAGCCGCTGATGAGCTTCCGCAACGAGGTGATGCCGGCGCTGTCGAAGGCCAACTGCAACGGCGGCGGTTGCCACGGCTACTCGCTCGGCAAGAACGGCTTCAAGCTGTCACTGCGCGGCGCCGATCCCGAGCCCGATTACTTCTTCATCACCAAGGACTCGATGAGCCGGCGCGTCAACACGCAGAATCCCGAGGCGAGCCTGCTCCTCGCCAAGGCGCTCGGCGACGCCCCGCACGAAGGCGGCGTCCGCTTCGCTCGCAATAGTCTGTCGAAGGAGATCCTGACGAAGTGGATCCAGCAAGGCACGCCGAGCGATGTGGCGACCGACAAGTCGCAGGTGGTCAGTGTCAAGCTGGTGCCCGATAAGCTCGTGCTCGCGCCGGGGCAGAAGCATCGCCTGCAGATGCTGGCCACCTACGACGACGGCAGTGTGCGCGACGTGACCCGCCTCGGCATCCTCAACGCCAACTCCACGCAGTACGCCGACATCGAAGGGGATAGCACCGTTGTCGCCGGCGATGCTGGCGAAACCGCGATCGTCGGCCGTTTCGAACGCGTGTTCGCCGCGACCAATGTCATCGTCCTCAAGCCCGATCCGAAGTTTGTCGCGGCGCCGGTGCCGTCGGACAACTTCATTGACAAACACGTCATCACCAAGCTCAACCGCCTGAAGATCGCGCCATCGGCCCGCTCGTCCGACGAGGAGTTCCTGCGCCGCGTTTATCTCGACCTGATCGGCATTCAGCCGAAGCCCGAGGAAATCAAGGCGTTCCTGGCCGACAAGGACGCGAAGAAGCGCGACAAGGTCATCGACGCGCTGTTCGAACGGCCCGAGTTCGTCGATCAGTGGTCGCTCAAGTGGGGCGACCTGCTGCAGAACTCGCGCACGACCAACAGTTCGCAATCGGTCTACCTCTTCCGCGAGTTCATCCGTGGCGCCATCGCGTCCAATACGCCGATGGACGAGTTCGCCCGCAAGATCCTGACCGCCCGTGGCGGCGCGACCGACGACCCGGCCAGCGTCTACTTCGCCATTTCCAAGGACACGAACGACACGCTCGAGCGCGCCACGCAGGTCTTCTGCGGCGTGCGCATGCTCTGTGCCCGCTGCCACAGTCATCCGATGGAAAACTGGACGCAGGCCGACTACTACGGCCTGGTGAGCTTCTTCAGCCAGGTCAGCGTTCGCAATGACACGCGTGCCGGGCAGAACGTGCAGAACGCGAAGCTGATCCAGCTCAACCTCGCCGCCGGCTTCGCGAACAATCCGCGCTCCGGCAAGCTGCAACCGCCGCGCTTCCTCGGCGGCGAGGAACCGAAGCTTGCCGCCAACGTCGATCGCCGGCAAGCGTACGCCGACTGGCTGACCTCGCCGAAAAATCCGTTCTTCGCCCGCGGCATGGTCAATCGCTACTGGAGTTACTTCTTCCATCGCGGCATCATCGAGCCGGTCGACGATGTCCGTAGCACCAACCCGCCGATCAATCCCGAACTGCTCGACGCCTTGACCAGGGACTTCGTCGACCACAAGTTTGACGTTCGGCACCTGATGAAGCGGATCGTCACGTCCGAGACTTATCAGCGTTCCAGCATCCCGAACCTGTCGAACAAGCATGACGAGCAGAACTTTTCGCACGCCATTCCGCGCCGTATCCCGGCCGAGGCCCTCATGGACACGCTGATCCAGGCGACCGCGGTCCCCGAGAACTTCCCCGGCGCTCCCGGCGGGTTCCGCGCCGCTCAGCTTCCCGACGCCAATAGCGAGAACGCGTTCCTGCGCCTGTTCGGCAAATCGCAACGCATGGAGGCCTGCGAATGCGAGCGCGACAACGGCTCCAACATGCTGCAAGCCCTCCACTTCCTCAACGGCAAATCAATCCAGGCCCGCACCGTGAATCCCGGCGGCCGGGCCAACCAGCTTATCAACCGCAAGCTCTCAGACAAGGAGATCGTGACGGAGTTATACCTCTGGTCGCTCGCCCGGCATCCGAGCGCCGCAGAGTTGAAGGTCGGCGAAGACTTTTTCCGCACCCACGCTGCCCGCCGTGCCGAGGCTGCGCAGGATTTACTCTGGGTGTTGCTGAATAGCCGCGACTTCGTGCTGGTGCATTGACACGCTCGTCATCCGCGCCGTGCAAGAACGCGACAATTGGCCTCGATGGCGTTACACCTATTCCCTGCACCGCACGCGGGGTGCGCTCACGAAGCCGGGCTTCGTCGTTTTGGCCCATCCCAAATTCTCAACCGTCGGGATACAAGTGCATGCCCTTCGCCATTGAAACGCGCCAGCTCACCCGCAACTTCAATGAATACTGCGCGGTGGCCGGCATCGATCTTCGCGTCGAGACTGGCACCTTCTATGGCTTTCTCGGCCCCAATGGCGCCGGCAAATCAACGACCATCAAGATGCTCACCGGCCTCCTGGCATCGTCGCAGGGAGAAATGCGCGTCCTCGGCAAGGACATGAAGAATCCGCGCGAGGCGCTCGAAGCCAAGGCGAAGATCGGCGTTATTCCGGAAGACCTCGCGCTGTTCGACAATCTGACCGCGCGCGAGCATCTCACGTTTGTGGGCCGAATGTACCAGGTGCCGACGCAGACGATTCGTAGCCGAATTGACGAGTTGCTGTCGCTACTCGGCTTGCTGGCGGACGAGACGAAGCTCACGGTGGAATACTCGCATGGCATGAAAAAGAAGCTGGCGCTAGCGGCGGCGCTTCTGCCCAATCCCGACCTGCTCTTTCTCGACGAACCCTTCGAAGGCGTTGACGCGGTTACCTCGCGCATCATTCGCGATCTGCTGGCAGGCTACGTCGCACGCGGTTCGACGGTGTTCCTGACCTCGCATGTGCTGGAGATCGTCGAGAAACTCTGCACGCATGTGGGCATCATTGTGAAAGGAAAGCTGGTGGAGCAGGCGTCGCTCGAGGAGATTCGCCAGGGGGGCACGCTAGAGACTCGCTTTCTCGAGAAAGCCGGGGCGGACGCGGAACCGGTCCAGAAGTTGCGCTGGCTCGAGGAGGGAACCGCGTGACCTGGCACCACTTCGCCGCTTTTCTGTGGCTGCGCTGGCGCCTCTTCTCCAATCAATTCGCGCGCGGCGGCGTGCTGACCAAGATCTTCCTGATCCTGGCCGCCGTAGGCGCCGCGCTTTCCGCAGTGACGATGCTGATTGGCTCGTTCTTCGCCGGCCTGTTCCTGCTGCCCACGGCCCAACCCATCGTTGTGCTGCTTGTCTGGGATGGAGCAACGCTGTTGTTTCTTCTGTCGTGGAGTGTTGGATTGATGACCGAGCTGCAACGCTCGGAGAGCCTATCGCTGGACAAGTTCTTGCACCTTCCCGTGTCGCTGTCGGCCGTATTCTCGCTCAATTACCTTACCTCGCTGGTATGCATGACGACCATCGTCTGGGCGCCGGCGCTGCTGGGCCTGGCGCTCGGCCAGGCTTTTGGGAGCGGAGCCACGCTTGCGCTGGTGTTGCCTGCCGCGGTTTCCTTTATCTTCATGGTGACGGCCCTGAGCTACCAGTTTCAGGGCTGGCTGGCGTCACTGATGGTCAACAAGCGTCGTCGCCGTACTATCGTTGTAATCGTGACGCTGTTCTTTGTTCTGATCTTTCAGATTCCCAACCTCATCAATCTGCTGCATCCGTGGCAAGGCGTGGTGGAGCAGCGCAAAGAAGCGCTGGAGCAGCAAAAAACGGCACTGGACGAGCTCGATCGCGCCTTGAAAGCGCACGAGATCACCGAGGGCGAATACATCAGGCGGGCCACCGCGATACGTCACGAACAGGACTCAGACGGTGAGGCAACGCTGCAACGTTGGCAAGACGCTGCCTGGATCGCCAACATGGTCGTGCCGATCGGCTGGCTGGCGTGGGGAGCGGCGACGGCACGCGAGGGCAACATGCTGCCCTGCATGCTCGCGATCATCGCGTACACCCTGGTTGGAACAGCGAGCCTGTGGCGCGGCTACCGGACCACGGTGCGCATCTATACGGGCGAATTCACGGCGCGCGGTCCCGATGTCCGCGCTGTCCCGGTCGCACAAGGTTCGCCACTTCCTGCCGCGCCTGCTACCGCGCCGGGGGCCGCGCTGCTGGAGCTATCCATCCCGTGGCTATCGGATCAAGCTGCCGCGACCGCCCTCGCCGGCTTCCGCTCGCTGACGCGCGCACCGGAAGTCAAGATGTTGCTGCTGACACCGATCATCATGGTCGTGGTCGTGGGCGGCATCGTGCTGCGCGAGAGTTCCGTATCGGAGGCCCTGCGCCCGCTCATCGCGTTTGGCATCACGACGACAGTCCTCATCACCTTCACCCAGCTCGTCGGCAATCAGTTCGGCCACGATCGCAGCGGATTTCGGGCATTCCTTCTCAGCCCGGCGCCACGCCGCGAGGTCCTGCTTGGCAAGAACCTGGCCATCGCCCCGATTTTCGTCGCCCTGGCCTTGCCGGTCATTATCTTGTTCGAAATCTTCTTGCCATTGCCCCTGGACGAGCTACTGGCGATGCCGTTACGTCTCGCATCGATGTTCATGATCTTTTGCATGGGAGCCAATCTCTTGTCGATCCTGGCTCCGATGCCGGTCGCGGTCGGATCGCTGAAGCCACTCAGCCCGAAGGTGCTACCGTTGTTATTGCACATGCTATTTGTGATTGCCATGCCGTTCGCCTTGATGTCGACGCTGTTGCCATTGGGTATCAAGGTTGGATGGGAGGCGATGGAATGTCCCGGCGTGGTGCCCATTTACCTATTGCTCACGGCTCTCGAATTCCTGGCAATCGGCCTGCTGTTTCGCGTGGTTCTGACCTGGGAGGGTAGGCTGCTGCAGGCCCGGGAGCAAGTAATACTGGAAACGGTGGTAGCAAAAGCAGAGTGAACGAAGACTCCTAATGTCCTGTCAAGGCTTAGATTTGGGGTTGCGAGCTCCCACGTCTCGTGGCGATACTCGCTCAGAAAGAGGCAATCCATTATGCGGCAATTCCGTTTGACCCTGCTCGCCCTGGCGGTCTGGTGCGCGACGTGCACGGCTCAGGAACAGCGCTATCCATTTCGCGTCGAGTCGAATTTGCGGGCCGGCGTGGCCAAGGTCGACATCACGCCGCCGCCCGACACGCCGGTCGTCGGACACGTGCGCCCCACGAACGGCGTGCGCGATCCAATTCGTGCCGGCGTGTTGCTGCTCGACAACGGCGACACGCGCGCCGCCATCGTCACGCTCGACCTGATCAATGCCCCATCGGAGCTCGTCGCACAATTGCGCGAATCCATAGCTGACAAGACCAAGACGCCGGCGAAGAACATCATGGTGGCGGCTTCGCACAATCATTCCGGCCCCGGCTGGTCGCGCGACTCGGCCTGGGGCCGCGATATGCTCAACAAGATCACGGCGGCGTCCGCGGCCGCCGCCAGGCACCTACGCCCGGTGTCGATCGGCTACGGCGAGGATCGCATCGATTTCAACATCAACCGGCGCAAGGTCGTCGACGGCCGGGCCGTGGTTCGCCTCAATCCGGACGGCCCGTGCGATCATCGCGTCAAGGTGCTGCGCTTCGACGACGGCAAGACGCTGGAACCGATGGCCGTCCTCATGCACGCGGTCTGCCATCCGTGCGTCTTCACCTGGGGCGACAAGTTGACGCCGCCTTATCCCAAGGGCTTTCCGAAGATCAGCGCGGATTTCCCGGGCGAGGCCCAGACCTTCGTCGAGAAGATCTATGGCCCCGGAACGCACGCCCTGTTCCTGCAGGGCTGCGCTGGCGACATCCGACCCAACCTGCCCGGAGTCCCCTATCGCTGCGGCGACGAGGCCGACATCAAATGGACGGGGCGAAGCCTGGGCTGCGCCGTCGTGCGAACGCTCGACCGCGGTGCCATTCGCGAAGAACTGGCCAAGCGGAAAACAATCTATCCGCTGCGCTCGGCAACGAGCGTCATCGACTTGCCGGGCAAGAAAGGCAAGCTGGGCTGCGAGATGCAGGCACTGCGCCTCGGCGATTATCTCC
>DASRSQ010000296.1:0-4185 GCA_035656475.1 Gemmataceae bacterium
ACGGGATCCGCCTCGCCACGATCCACGATCGCATCGAGGAACGCTTTGTCAAGCCGTTGGTGCTCGACCGCCTCTGCGCCCTGATCGAGCCGGCCCTGGAAGACGCCGAGAAATCGCTTGGGTCCGAAGCGGTCAGCTCGCTCGAGAAGGAATTGACGCCCTTCGCGACCACGCCAAGCGGAGTCGGCCTCGACGTCCCCGCCTGGCTGCAGCGCCTTCAGTCCGAGCTCGAACGCGTCCGCACCAGTAATTCCGACCTCAGCAATCTCGCCGAGACGATGTTCCACGTTCCGGAGACGCCGTTGTCGTTCACGCCGCTGGTCGAGCAACTGCGCGACTGGGAGAAGCGCACACGCGAGGACGCGGATTAGCCGCCAGTCTCCACGATCAATGTCGTTTGAAGTATTGCACTTCGCGCTCATGCTGCTCGGCCGCTTCGCGCGTGTGGAACGTGCCAAGATTGCGGCGCTTGCCGGTCTTCTTGTCAACCTTGCGCGAGTAAAGGCGATACTGACCTGATTTGAGTTTGCGAATCATGACATCTGACCTCTCAGGCGACATGTAGGCATGTAGGGTGGGGTCGAGCAACGCGAAACCCACCATCGCTTGCAGATGCGACTAGCGTTCTGGTTCAAGTGGCGAGTTGCACATTCGGCAAAGCGTATTGCCGCGCTGGTGGGTCTCGCGTTGCTCGCCCCACCCTACGGCGATGGAGCAAACGTCATGCCTGACATGATTCGGGCGTGGCAAACAAAAGGGGCACAGCGAATTGAACGCTGCGCCCCAATCCCGTGTACGCAATAACGCGACTACTTCTTCATGATCATCATCGCGGACAGACAGACGGCGGGCAGATTCTCGTTGGAATCGTAGAGGCGGATCTGCACCATGTGCTTGCCGCTGGTCTTGGCGGTGTAGTTGACGATGGCGTTGAGATCGACCTTGTCATCGATGGCGACCTGATTGCCCTCGGGATCCATGACGCGCAGGTCGACGTCCTTCGCATCGTTGTCGCCGGAGGCGAGGAAGCGATACTTGGTTCCCTTGACGAGGTTCACGCTGTAGATGGCGACCCAGCTCTCGCTTTTCTTCAGCCAGCCGCCGCCGAGCGAAAAGGAATTGTTCTGCAGGCTATAGCCGGCGTTGTTGCCCGCATCGATGAGCTTGGACAGACGTGCGGCCGCCTGGGTCACGTACTGGCCTTGTTGTGCGTGGCTGGTTGACGCCGTGCCAAGGAAGGCGACGACACCCGACAGGCAAACGCCGAGAAGAAACCGAGCTTTCATGAGAACCTCCTGTAATGAAATGAGCCGAGCGCGGAAATGATGTTTTCCAGGGGCGATCGGCATTGGTCCCGTTTTCTCAAGCCACATCGCTTCCACGGGTATATAGGGTGCGCGAGAGAAGCCCGCGCGTCAAGCAGGCAGTCAGAAAATTCCACTACTACCCGTGACCCCGCGCTCGCACGTCGATTGGTATGATAACAATGTCTGCGTGCGTCTGTGCCGACCACTGATTGCCGAGGGCACCATGGCCAAAGCGAAGTCGTTTGTCGAGGAAATCGAGCTGCAAGGGCATATCATCGATTCACTGCTCCTGCCCAAGGTTCTCGATGAAATCCTCACCCGCGGCGGCACGTATGTCGTCAAGGAAATGAAGCTCGGCAAACGCCAGATCGATCCCAGCTACGCACGCATCGAGATCAAAGCCGACAACCACGACCAGCTCGAAGAAATCCTTCGCGCCACCCACGAGCACGGCGCGGTGTCGACGAAGCCGCGCGATTGCGAGGTCGAGAAGGCCGACATGGACGGCGCGTTCCCCGAGCGATTCTACAGCACCACCAACTATCGCACCCAGGTCCGCCTCGGCGGCGACTGGATCGATGTCGACGATCAGGAAATGGACTGCGGCATCGTGCTTGACGTGAAGAAATCGACCGCGCGCTGCCTGGCGATGGTCCACGTCAAGAAGGGGGACCCGATCGTCGTCGGCCATCAGGGAGTGCGCGTCATCCCTGCCGAGACGACGGCCCGGCAAAGCCTGTTCGAGTTCATGTCGAGCGCCGTCTCCAGCGAAAAGCCGAAAGGCGTCACGGTCCGCGAGATCGCCGCCACAATGAAACGCACGAAGGCCGCCGGCGAAAAGATTCTCGCGGTGCTCGGGCCCGCCGTCGTGCACACCGGCAGCGTTGAACACATCTGCGAACTGATCCGCCTCGGCTATCTCGACATCCTCTTCGCCGGCAACGCGCTCGCCACGCACGACATCGAGCAGGCCCTCTTCGGCACCAGCCTCGGCGTCTGGCTCGATCGCGGCCTCCCCGCGGAGGAAGGGCACGAACATCACCTGCGGGCGATCAACAAGATTCGCCGGCTCGGCGGCATCGCGAACGCCGTCGACAAGGGCGTCCTCAAGAGCGGCATCATGTTCGAGTGCGTGCAGCACAAGATTCCCTATGTGCTCGCCGGCAGCATTCGCGACGACGGCCCGTTGCCGGAGGTGGTCACGGACGTGCTGGCGGCGCAGGACCTGATGCGCGAGAAGATCAAGGGAGTCGGCTTCTGCTTCATGATCGCGACGATGCTGCATTCGATCGCGACGGGCAACCTGCTGCCGGCCGCGGTCAAGGTGGCGTGCGTCGACATCAATCCCGCGACGGTCACCAAGCTCGCCGACCGCGGCAGCCATCAAACGGTCGGCGTCGTCACCGATGCGGAGCCGTTTCTGCGAGCGCTGGTGACGGAGTTGAAGGCTTAGACCGCCGCTTGCGGCTTAGCGCTCGCTGAATCGATTCGGCCAGCGCTAAGCCGCAAAGCGGCGAGGATGGATTCATGACCACGCCAAGAATCTTGATGTGTCCGCCCGATTTCTACGGGATCGAATACGAGATCAACCCGTGGATGAGCCGGGCGCGCGGCGCCGCGCCGGATCGCGCGCGGCAGCAATGGCACAACCTGCACGACGCGCTCAAGGGGCTCGGCGTGCAGATCGAGTTGATGACGCCGCAGCCGGGGTTGCCGGACTTGGTGTTCACGGCAAACGCGGGGCTCGTGTTCGGCAATCGCTTCTTCAGCTCACGGTTCGCGCATCCGGAACGGCAGCGCGAGACGCCGCACTTTGACGCGTGGTTTGCAGATCACGGGTTCACGGTCGAACATCTGCCGGAGGGGATCTACTTCGAAGGGGCAGGAGACGCGCTCTTCTGCGGGCCGATCCTGTTCGCGGGCTATCGCATTCGCAGCCATGCGGCCGGACATCTGCACCTGGGCAACGTGTTACAGCGAATGGTGTTGCCGGTCGAGCTGGTTGATCCGCGGTTTTACCATCTCGACACGTGCTTTTGTCCGCTGGCGCCGGGCGAGGCGATCTACTTCCCGGCCGCGTTTGATGCCTATGGCCGAACGGTGCTGCAGGCGCATATTCCGAAGCTGATCGAAGTCGTGGAGGCCGAGGCGGCACGCTTCGCGTGCAATGCGGTCGTGGTCGGCAAGACCGTCGTCATCAACGCCGGCAGCGATCGCCTCGCGGCGGATCTGAGGCAGGCCGGCTATCAATGTCAATTCGTGGAACTGGATGAATTCATCAAGGCGGGAGGCAGCGCCAAATGCCTGACGCTGCGTCTCGATGGCGAAGATGCTGCTCGTTAGCGCTGCGATGTTGCAATATTAATGGCATTTCATGAGAAACCGCGATAGGGTATCTTCATCAGAGATTTCACGTGTAACCGAGGTATCGACCATGAAACGCTTGTTATTGGCCGTCACTTCTTTGGTGATGGTTGTCGGTGTGACCCGCGCTCAGGAAACGGTCAAGGACCGCAAGGCGTTCATTCCCAATCGCAAGCAGGCGGCGCTGCCGGGCAAGATCGTCGGCATCCTGCTCACCGGCGGTCAGACGATCCTCGATACCGAGGGACGCTCAGGCCCGGCAAATCAGCTTGTCTTTTCCGCGGGCAACAACAGCTATCGCTGGGTCTACGTGCCGACACAGGACGCCGCCCAAATCCAGAATCTGCGTGTGCCGGTTGGCGACAAGGGGGAAACCGCGGTTTACGGCGCTTTGAACCTCGCCAATCCACAGGCGGTGTTGCCCTGGGCGGTGACCCAGCCATACGCGCTGGTGGAGGTCGAGGTTAACGGCGAGCGAGGCAGCCCGGCAGGGGACCGCTTCGTGGCGACCAAC